>LIHJ01000089.1:0-1610 GCA_001399805.1 Candidatus Bathyarchaeota archaeon BA1 | reverse complement strand
CATCTAAGGTTTACAGGAAAATAGGGGAGGGTGCAAGGATGAAGAAGCTGAGGCTGGTGGTCTTTGACGTGGATGGAACCTTGATAAGGGTTGAGAGCAGTTGGCAGCACCTGCACGAACAGCTGGGCACGTGGGATAGGGGCAGAAAATACGCTGAATGGTTTTTTCAAGGACTCATCACGTATGAGGATTGGGCTAGGCTGGACGCCTCCTTGTGGAGAGGCCTGTCTCTAGAGAGGGTCCAGCGAATAGTTAATGATATACCGTATACGGACGGGGCGCGTGACGTGATAACGACCTTGAGGAGGAGGGGGCTCGTGGTGGTTCTGTTGAGCGCTGGCTTATCCATTGTTGCGGATAGAATTAGAGGGGAGATAGGGGTTGACGACTCCCTAGCCAATGAGTTAGTCGTGAAAAACGGCTTCCTCACGGGCGAGGTGAAGGTGAATGTTTCGTTCCGCAACAAGGACGAGGTCTTACGTCGCTTTCTGGAAAGATTCAGCGTAACACTAGATGAGTGCGCAGCCGTCGGCGACGATGAAACCCTGATACCCCTATTCAAGAAGGTAGGCCTAGGAATAGCCTTCAATCCCCGGAAAAAGGTTGTGGAAAAGCGTGCGGACGTGGTTGTTAGGGGCAACGACCTGCGCCAGGTTTTGCCATACCTTCTTTAACGAAGGTGTCTTTGAATCGTCACAGTGTCATAACGCGTTTCTATCTCCTCAAATGCCTTTTTAGATACTCATGCACTAATTTAACCGTCTTTGGGGCGCGCCTCCTGTATGGTGCAGGTATTCCTTGTTATTTTTCTTTCATGAAACGCCTGCATTTTCCAGCCACTAAAGCTATAAAAGCCAGACTTTTTATCTCCGATGCTTGGTAGGTAGTTCTTTGAGGAGGGAGTGGAGGATGTGCCGTCTATTTGGGATGCTTTCTGTTGAGGCTTCAAACGCTAGGAAGCACCTGGTTGACGCTGAATGTTCCTTGTTTACCCAGAGCAAAGTGGATCGACAGCGATTGCAAAGCGATGGCTGGGGCATAGGATACTACGTGAATGGAAGCCCACTTGTGGTTAAGAGCCCAAACCCCCTTTACATGGAGTTAGACAGGTTCATTTCAGCTGTAGACGAGGCAACCTCTAAGATAATTATAGCTCACGTCAGGCGAGCGAGCAATCCAAAGGGCTTGCCAAGGGAGAGATTGATATCCCTTGAAAACACTCAACCCTTTACTTATGAAAGCTATATCTTCGCCCACAACGGAACGATAACCATACCAGATGAGATTAAAGAACTCCTCGATGAATGGCAGGAAAAAGTAAGAGGAGTCAATGATAGTGAGATTTATTTTTGGTATATTGTAAAGGAACTAGAGAAGGCAGGCAAAGGAGAGCTCCCCGAAGTTCTCAAAGGTTTCATGGAAACTCTTTGGGACTCATGGGAAAGACACGGACACAAACACCCGGACAAGAAGCAGCCATATAGAGGTTTAAATACCCTATTCAGCGATGGAAAGAAACTCTACGCCTACTGCAAGTATGAAAAAGAAGATGAAACAAGCCTATCCTTGTGCCTAAGGGACCAGCCCTTCTTTCAGATGTCATACAGCAT
>LIHJ01000026.1 GCA_001399805.1 Candidatus Bathyarchaeota archaeon BA1 | reverse complement strand
GCCCCCATCCACCCCGCCCGTGGTAATGAAATCCGGACTTAGACCCATCTCCTCTGCAACAATCTCAGCTATTCTCATGACGGTGATGCGATCAGGAGAGCCAATGTTGTACACATCAATCCTCTCATCGCTGTTCAGAAATCCATTGGTTGTGCAAAAAATGGCATCCATGCAATCATCAATGTGAAGGTAAGACTTTTTTTGGGTTCCATCTCCCAGAATTTCAAGGCGACTGGGGTCCACCTTCAGCTTTTGGATAAAGTCTATGATGACACCAGCAGTGGCTCTGGGTCCCACGATGTTTGCCAAGCGCAAAATCAGGGCACGTAAACCAAAAGTGTAGGCATATGCACCTATCAATGCCTCGCAACCCAGCTTTGATGCACCATAAGTCGAGATCGGGATTAAAGGGGCGTAGCCTTCAGGCGTCGGTATTAAGGTTGCCTCTCCGTACACCGTGGAGGTTGAAGCGAAAATAATCGCCCTCAAGGATGTCTCCTTCCTCAAGGCTTCAAGGAGACGAAACGTCGCCACCAAGTTCTCTTCAAAATGGATGGAGGGGTCAGTCTCTCCGACACGAACCTCGGGGTTTGCAGCAAAATGAAACACTAATTGCGTATTTTTAACCACCATTTCTGCGATCCGCTTTTCCTTCAAATCGCCTCGAATAAATCGGAAGTGTTCATTGCCCAGCCATGACTCAACGTTCCTCAGACTTCCACTGCTTAAATTATCAAGCACCGTTACCTTGTATCCCTCTCTCATTAACCGATCTACAAGATGGCTCCCGATGAAGCCCGCCCCGCCCGTTACAAGAACCCTCAACTCCCGCCTCATGCTACCTATGCCCTCGGGAAGATAGCCGGTGTTGCTTTCATTCAAAGCTTTTCCTCTTCGCTATTATATAGATGGAGGCTACAGCGCTCATAATCAAGTATGTAACCAATGTGAGATGAAATAGCAACATCCCTAAGCTTGGGTAGAATGAGGACTGTTGCATGATTGAGGTGTATAGGGTGGTTGCGCCGAAGGTGGTGCCCAAAGGGAAAAGGATGATCACTAACAAAACTGACCATTTCCTCATCTTAATCAAGCCATAGGCTGTTGTCAGGCTTAAAAAAGCCAAAAGCCCGATATGGGGCATCCGGAAATCAGAGAGTAGCAAGATGAAAGCATGGGCTCCTCCCACAACCGTGTAATAAATTGATGAAAGGAGTAAGCCCATCCTTTTGACCTTGAGTTTCGACCCTTGCGCCATTTCGCATTCCCTTAGTCTAATTGTATGCTCTTAAATAATAAATCGATTTCGTAAAAATGAGCGAAAACATTCAGATATCAGTAGATTTCGATTCGCGACATAGTTATCGTTTATACGCTTCTATAAACCCTTTTATCGCCCACGCCTTTTCAATGAAGTCTTGGAGGCTCCATCCGGGATAGGGGCGGTGGGTATTGGCTAAGATAAGCTTTTTCCGGCCAACTTTAGACGTGAAATACTTCACCACATCTATGAGCTCCATTGGGCTCACCTCTCTATTACAAAGCAGATCAACGGGAATACCTGTTATGAGAACATTGTTTGGAAAGCTTTGCCTAAGCCTTCCCACATCGTCAGCCCAGATTTTCACATCAGTGACTGTGGGTTTAGGGCGTAGGTCAAGTGGATGAAAAGCGCCGTAATAGGCGCTTAATACCTTTAAGCAAGGTGTGATGTCTCCATCAGCATGAAGCACAGCGTATTTCCCCCTTCGCTTAATTATCTTGGCGAGCCCAATTTGCCGTGGAAGGATGGTTTTCTCCAAAAACTCTGGATGATAGATGGGTCCCCGGTAATCACAAAAATCATCGGCAATTCGAATCGAGTCTACCTCTTCACACTCAGCCACACTCTTCACCACGTTCTCTATGATTTCAAAGAAGCGTTGATGAAGCTCGTTTGCTTTTTCATGGGAGAGCTTGGTTAAAATGGCGAAGTCAAAGTGATGATGGATAAGCGATATTTCACCAACTCGTTTACCTCCCGGGGCGCATGCGCTTTCCGAGTATTCGCATGGCCCAAGGAATTCGGCTTGGGTAAACTTATCGGGGAAGCGGCTCGCAACCTGCTTGACCTTCATCATCACCTCTTCTCGTAACGTGTCAACGGATGGCCAAGAGTATGCGTTAACATCCAGTTTTTCAACCCATTCATTAAATGTTTTTCCCCTCTTCGAAAAGGGCCTCCTTGCTCCAGGAGAGTGTTGAAAGCTTTAAACCAACAGGTGATGCCTATGACGTCATTTACTTTTGACTCCGCTTTAGGATCGGCAAGCAGAAAGTATAAGGGGATTCTTAATGTTTCTTCGCCTTTAAAAACTCTGTGGACCAGCTCCTTTGAACTTATGTCTAGTGCCAACTGATTTCATCCTCCACGGAGCTCCTCAAGTAATTGTTTGGCGATTTTAACAGCCTCAATTGCGTCCCTTCCATATGCATCAACTCCATACTTCTTGGCGACTGAGGGGCTTGCTGCGGCGCCGCCGACCATTATTTTGACCCTGTTCCTGACCCTGCCTCTCTTAAGGCGCGCTCAACCTCTCTAACGATGGGAAGGGCGTCACTCGTATAAACCGACATACCAACCAGCTCCGCATTAACCTCCTCAACCTTTCTAACAAACTGCTCTGGATTAACGTCTACACCCAAATCATACACGTCAAAGCCACCCGCCCTAAGCATAGCCCCAACAACGTTCTTGCCTAAGTCATGGATGTTTCCTTTAACCGCGCCTATCACATATTTTCCAACGAAGCCGCCACTTTCCTCTTCTTTCAATCGAGGTAACAGATAGTTTAACCCTATTCGCATTGCTTCGGCCGAGAGAAGAAGGTCAGCGAGAAAGTATTCTCTACGCTCATATAATTCGCCGACGATGCCCATACCCTTGCACAAGCCTTCTATCATCGCCTCTCTCACAGGAATTTTCTCTTTGACCGCCTTGATACAAAGCGTTTCCACTTTTTTCTCGTCGCCTCTAACCACGGCTTCAACTAACCCGTCAAGAAGCTCACTTTGATATCTCTACAATGTGAAAGATGAAGAGATAGCATCCATCAAAGAGCGGGGGTTGAAGACGGCGATAATACTGGCCTACAACCCCAGAAGCCCCCCGCCTGAGGGAAGGATTAGTATCCTAAAGGGAGAGAGGCATTTTGCAACTCGCTCATAAAGCCGGAATTGAAAAAGCCCTCATCGATGTGGCGATTCTCGACGTTCCAAGCATAGGGCTAGCAGCTCAAGCTATTCGCTTGGTGAAAGAAGAGTTCGGGCTACCCGTGGGTGGAGCGCCCTCAAACGCTATCTTGGCGTGGAAGCATGTTAAGGAATTTGGTGACTACGCAGGTAGGCTTTGCTCTGCAGGATCAGCGGTAATAATGCAGAGCCTTGGGGCTAACTTCATATTCTATGGCCCGATAGCCAAATCCGTTGAAGTATTTCCCGCTTGTGCCATGGCTGATGCAATAATAGCCTACGCCATGAAAAGACATGGTATAAAGCCTAGGACAAAAAACCACCACTTTACAAAATATTTTAAATCAGTCTGTTGAAGACTGTATCACAGCTGAATTGAAGATGATACAACATGAGCTACCATGAGCTATTTGTTTCGCCATCCCCGGTTTTCAGTGGTTTCCAAAAGGCATTCGAAGAGGCCAAGCACGTGATCCTTGGGGTGCCCTTCGACATAACCGGCACCTTTCGAACAGGGGCAAGATTTGCACCCCTCGCCATCAGGGAAGCCTCCCTCAATATTGAGACCTACAGTTTTAGATCGGGCATTGACCTTGAAGATCTGAGGCTCCACGATTTAGGCGATCTCAACGTGGCTGGAGAGGTGGATGAAACTCTAAAACGGTTAGAGTTGGTCACGAAAGATATCATTGATGCGGGAAAACATCCCGTGGTTATTGGGGGTGAGCACACCACCACTTTTGGGGTGATGCGGGGCATCGGTAGGAGCTTCGCTGTGGTGAGCTTCGACGCTCACCTAGACCTGCGGAACGAATACATGGGGAGAACCATGTCCCACACCACGTTCATGCGGAGAATCCATGAACAGATCCACCCCATGAAAATCTTGGAGATAGGCACCCGTGCTGTCTGCAAGGAAGAGCTAGATTACGCAAAAAAGTTTAACATACCATTTTTGACAGTACAACAGATCAGAAAGAATGGTGTTAAGAAAATAATCGAGAGGGCTCAGAACCTTCTCGCTGATAATGGAAGGATCTATCTAACAATCGATATGGACGTTTTGGACCCCGCCTTCGCACCAGCAGTTCAAAACCCAGAGCCTGATGGATTATGCACAAGCATGTTTTTGGACATCCTGTGTGGGATATGCGACCAAAGAATCATCGCTTTTGATGTGGTTGAGGTGGCACCCCACTACGACGGGGGCACAACCGCCATACAAGCCGCAAAAACAATATTTGAGGTGCTATGTCACGTAGAGAAAGCACGAAAGGGACATTCTTATTAATTCAGCATGAGCATAAGGCGGTTTAAAAGGTGAGGATACCACGTCGTAAATGACTTATATGCATACGTCATGCGAGGCGTCAGATATTGGGAGATTTAAATGAGGCTCAAAATATTTTATCACAACTGTGTGTGAGGCAGCACAATGATGATTGAGTGAGAAAGGATAGCCCCAATGTCTTTCAGAGGCCAAGAAGTTCGCTGAGGCTGCGTTAATCGAGTTCGAGAGGTGGGAAAGGGAGAAAACCGATGTTGTAATCAGAGACGCGGCTGAGAAGGCTTGGAACGCGGTCCTCCAGGCCACCAACGCCCTCCTCCTAGGAAAGGGCTTTTCGGAGGAGAAAATTAAGAGCCATAGGGACAGAAGACTTGCCCTCGACCTCCTTCAATATAAGGACCCTGAGGTTAGGGATATGGGTCTCCGGGACCGATTTAGTGCCAGGGAGCATAACCTTCATGTAAGGTGCTTCTACGAGGGGGAATACATACCCGAAGGGGTGAAGGAGGACATCTTGAAATCTGAGTCCTACGTTAAAGACGTCGCGAAAATTCTAGAAACCGCTTCTTAGGTTTTGATCTTAAACCGATTATGATTTAAACAGATTTTCCATGAAGCCTAAATTGGTTTATCCTATTATATGCATCAGTTAAAAGGAAAGGCGAATCTCATGGTTAAGCTGCATGAGTATCAAGGGAAGCAACTCCTTAAAGTGGGAGTTTCAGTTCCTGAAGGCAAAAAGCATTAACACCAACCATTCAGGTGATTTTAGATACGCCGATCACTCTTTGATGAGCTTTGCGATGAAGTATCCTAAGCAGTGGTGTATGTGTGGGTAAAGCCTTTGGCACTTGGTTATTCCACGTAAGCCTACGACCCCAATCCACGGCGTGGCCTCGATTAGTTTAAATTCTGGGTGTAGCTTTAGGAACCTCTCCATCAACATCTCATTCTCCTCAACCGTGATGCTGCATGTGGAATAAACGAGGGAGCCTCCCCCGCCCACTAGATCAGCGCATGCTTGTAGCATTTCCCATTGAATCCTTGCCATGCGCAGTATGGAACCCTTCGTGAGCCTCCATTTTGTGGAGGGCGTCTTGCTGAAGGCGCCCGTGCTGGTGCAGGGCGGGTCCAAAATCACCAAGTCAGCGGAAGCCTTTACTGGCATGGGTTTTCGCGCGTCCGCGATGATCGGGTGGGCTATGTGGACTCCCATGCGTTTGGTTTCCCGCTTCCAAACGCCCATTCTCCGCCTTGAATAGTCGATGGAATAGATAACACCTTCATCGTTCATTAGTTGGGCTACGTAGGTGGTTTTGGCTCCTGGGGCGGCGCAAACGTCTACTATGGTCATGCCAGCTTTTGGGTCTGCGATTTCTGCGGCGAGGCAGCTGGCTTTGTCTTGTATGTAGAAAAGCCCGTTGTAGAAGCTTTGGGTCCTTATAAGGGGCCTTTGGCTTTCGATCACCTCGTACACGTGTTTAAGTTCCGGAACCTTTTGGAGGGTGACCCCTTCGCCTTCCAATCTTCTGATTAAGGTTTCCTCAGAGGCCTTCAGCGTGTTTAACCTTACATAGGTGGGCGGGATTTCAGGGGCATTCTCTAGGAACCTCAGTGCCTCCCCCCTTCCGAAGAGGCGGAAACAATACTTCACAAACCAGGCGGGATGGTGGGTTAATAGCCCCACCCTCTCCTCATCACCTAAACCCTTCAAAATTTCATCGGGCTGTACGCTCAGGATTTCACCAAGCGCTTCCTCGATCCCGTACAGCTCACGCCAACCAAGAATTGAACGCCCCATTCGGGCAATGCTCACCGCCCTCTCAAAATCGGCTCCCATGACCTTCGTCTCATATGTATATAGGCGAAGGAAGGCCTGTGGACCAAGCCTAAAATCGTTGAGGGAACGGGGCGCCAACACCGAGTTTATTAGGAAATCGATAAAGTTTTGTCTTCGAACAGTCTCGGAGACCAGCTTGTGCGCCAACCCGATGGCTGCTGGGTCCTCTATACCCAACTGTTTTGCAGCCCTGGCTAAGGCTAGGCGCTCACTCAGCCTCTGCAACTCGATCCAGCTCAGGGTTTCAATGGCGAGCGTCCAGGCATCCCGAAGCAACATGGGTCCCGGTTATAAATGACAAGCAAATTTATTAAAAGGTTTAATACCCAACAGCCTAACATTAGTCGGGGGCGTCTCTTTCAAACAAACATTAGGAGGAAACAACCAATTAGAATATTTTAGAGGCATAAGATAGTATATTAATGGGACAGGAACAGGGATGATGAAGAGAGGTTTGGACGACTTCTTTGCAACCACCAAGACTGTAAAGGAGGAGCTCACAGAGTCTTTTACGGAAAGTGTCACAAAGGAAAGGAAACGGGCTATTTTTCAACATGAGGCACCTAAGGAGTTGCCCCCCTCATACTTGGTTTCCGCCACCTACAATGGTGAAAGAGGGGCTGTTTGCAT
Source organism: Candidatus Bathyarchaeota archaeon BA1 (assembly GCA_001399805.1). The sequence continues at coordinate 51,462 of LIHJ01000026.1, read as the reverse complement.
CAAATTGTATGAGCCCACATCCGGAAAAATCTATTCTTGGCATGACAAAAGTGGGCATAAGCCCTACTGCCTCACCAACCTCTCACCCATCGAACTGGAAAAAATTGAACGCCTAACATCCCACCCAGGATTTGACCACCTCGAACTCGTTGAGAAGTATGATCCACTTCTGGATCGGCATGTCACCCTGACGAAGATTGTAGCTAAGGACCCCCTGGCAATTGGGGGACGACCAAAGGGGTGCATAAGGGACATAATACCTGAAGAATACCTCAGGATAGCTGATGAAGAACAAAAAGCAAAGGTTTGGGAAGCCGCCATCAAGTATTACCAATGCCTCATTTATGATCGGGATCTAGCCCCTGGGATGATTTACAAAATTGAGAATGGCGAGTTGTTTCAAGTCAAACATGATCCCTCCGAGGATATGGTTAAAGAAATCCACAAATCATTCCAAGAAGAACCTGAGGAGCTCTTGCGATACATAGAGACGTGGGCGAGGCTTCTGGAGTATCCAGCCCCAAGATTCCGAAGGGTGTCCCTCGACATTGAGGTTTTCTCGCCCATACCAACCCGCGTGCCAGACCCCCGAGAGGCCGCCTACCCGGTTATTTCAGCGGCACTCCTAGGATCTGACGGCAGAAAGAGGGTTCTGCTCCTTAAGCGGGAGGGCATCAAGGAGGGCACCGAAAAACTGGCCCCTGAGGTAAGCGTTGAGTATTTTGACTCCGAGGAAAAACTACTTCTCCAAGTTTACGAGGCACTTTGGGACTACCCCTTCGTGGTAACGTTCAATGGGGACGACTTTGATCTGCGATACTTATGGCACAGAGCGAAGAATCTTGGAATAAGGAGAAAGCTGGTCCCCATTGAAGTGGGGAGGAGGGTTTGCCTGCTCCAGTATGGGGTTCACATTGACCTCTACAAGTTCTTCTACAACAGGTCGATCCAGGCTTATGCATTCAGCCAAAAGTATAAGGATGTGACCCTTGAAGACATTGGCAAGGCCTTGGTGGGGCTAACCAAACTTGAGCTAGCTAAGCCCGTTTCCGAATTAACATACACTGAGCTGGCCCGATACTGCTTAAGGGATGCGGAAATCACCCTCAGCCTCACCAGCTTCAACGACGACCTTGTCATGAAACTCATCCTAGCCATCACGAGGATCAGCCGCATGCCCATGGAAGACGTGAGTCGACAAGGCGTCTCAAGATGGATAAGAAGCTTCCTCCAGCATGAACACCGACGAAGAAATACGCTCATCCCCAACACCGAAGACATACTCGCTGTTAAAGGGGAGACCGCCACAAAAGCCCTCATAAAAGGAAAGAAGTATAAGGGGGCAATTGTGGTCGAACCAGTGCTAGGCGTCCATCAGGACGTCTCCGTGATGGACTTCCAAAGCCTCTACCCATCCATCATTAAAGTCTACAATCTTGGCTACCAGTCCATTCTCTGCCCACATGATGAATGCAAAGACAATAAGGTCCCAGATACCCCACATTGGATCTGCAAGAAACGCAAGGCGCTTGAAAGCCTGCTGATAGGCACTCTCAGGGATTTAAGGGTTAAATGGTATAAGCCAAAATCCAAAGACAGAACCTTGTCCAGCGAGCTTCAGAGCTGGTATAACGTTATATCGAGCGGGCTTAAGGTGATATTAAATGCCTCGTACGGAGTGTTTGGTGCTGAAACCTTCGACTTATACTGTCCACCTGTAGCTGAAGCCACCGCTGCCATTGGAAGAGACATAATAACGCAAACGATAAAAACGGCTCAGGAGCTGGGGATCAATGTGATCTATGGAGACACAGATAGTATCTTCTTGAAGGCGCCCTCTCAGGACCAGATCGATGATTTGGCAAGCTGGTCAGGGGAGGCATTAGGAATGGAGCTGGACGTGGATAAGGTATATCGCTACGCCGTTTTCAGTTCCAGAAAAAAGAATTACCTCGGAGTTCATCCTGATGGAAGCGTGGATGTAAAGGGATTAACTGGAAAGAAGAAGCATATCCCTGTCTTTATTAAAATGGCTTTCCTTAGGATGGAGGAGCGGCTGGGTCAGGTAAAATCCTTGGCAGAGTTTGAGGAGGCAAAGAAGGAGATCCGAAGAATCATACGCGATTGCTATCTAAGGCTTAAACAACGTGAATACCCTCTTGAGGAATTGGCCTTCCATGTAGTCCTTGGGGCTGCTCCAGATCGATACGTGAAGACTATGCCTCAGCATGTGAAGGCGGCGTTTCTTCTACAAAAACGCGGACGCGAACTTAAGGCTGGGGACTTGATAAGCTTTGTGAAGGTGGTGAAGGAGCCCCATGCGAAACCCGTGGAGTTGGCTTCTAGGAGTGAGGTGGACGTGGACAAATACGTGGGATATCTACACTCCACCTTTGATCAGGTTCTCGATGCGCTGGGATTAGAATTCGACGAAATCATCGGATTAACAAGGCTTGAGCGCTTCATGTAGGACTCCTATTAAACGAGAGGGGATAAAATCGACTAAACCAACCAAAGCCACGTATCGAAGGAAGTTGTCCCCCTATGCGCGCGAAACTTCGATGCTACATGAGAAGCGGAGCTTCAGTAATAATAGGTGATGACCTTCGGCTCCAAGAACGCTGTGTAGCGGTTATCTAGAGTAGCTTTACATGCTCCATCTAGCGGGCATTTACCTCTACAGGGATAGTTGGAGTTTTCAAGGAGTGTGCAGTGCTTGCTTTTGCATAAACGTTCTCCACAATGGGGTGGATGTGTGTGGTGACAACAGTTTCTTCCAATTTGCCAAAAAAGCTGGTCCACATCGAACATGGACCATCTTAGTCTTTGACCGATCAGTGCGTACGCTTCCACACAGGCTTTTCGTATTTCATAATGTTCTTCATTTGAAATGAATCTTCTTAGCTTAAGCTTTGGTTCCAATCTATCGTCTATGACCTCTATGATGCCCGATCTCAATGCGATTCGCTGTAGATGATAATCAATGCCTGCGGTTATATTCTCGGGGTCCTTTGGGTTAAACAGTTCCTCATAGTGGAGGAAGAGGATGAGGATCATCGTCTTCTTGGCTAACGGATCGTCGAAAGCCTTAATTCTGCTCAGCCTCTTCTTAAGCCCTGTTTTCCCACCAATATAGCCCTGGCTTTCTTCAAGCAAATTGCTGACATTTCCCTCATATCTCCTTAATAACCCTTCGGCAGCATCCCTCAACAGTACAACCCGTTCATTGGGTCTCCTAATCTTACAAAACCCGGGGTCGCCAAACCAATCTTGAAAGCCCCTAAGAGTGAGGGAGGCCATAACATCGGCATCAAATGTTTGAGGGCTCGTTTCCATTTGCTTCCTCATCACGTGGTAGAGGTATTCGCTGCCACGATAATACCTTCCATCAACATGGCCGCCAATTCCTCTGGTGTCGTAATTAACTGCCATATAATAGAAGAGGAGCCTCAACGCGTTTTCTTTATCCTCAAGTATGGGTTTGGTCAAGGTTTTCTCATATCGAATTTCGATCCCCTTAATCACTTCGGCTAACTTAAAGCATTGAAATTCATTAACTTCAATCACATGCAAATTACCTCAATGCGATTCTTAAGGCGCTTTAGTAAATTGAATTTATGTAGCAATAATCTTTTACCTTTTACTAAAGGGTATTCTGTTTTTCAATTATTGAGACACTCCTTCGGTAGATTGGGTAGAGCCGGTTGGGTATATGCCTGCGAATATACATTCTCAAAACTTGCAACGCTAGTCAAAATCAGGCGATATTGGATTTCATCACTACTTTCTTCGTGATCTGAAGTAGTATATAGCCAAGGATGCTGATGCTGATCATGGAGCCGATGCCAATGCCCAGCCACCAAATCCACAGCTCCATCTCCGTTATGAACGCTAGGTAGGTTCCCACGATGCACGTTATCGCGATGGTTGCGGCTGAGCAACCGAGAAACTCGCCGGCTTTAGTCTCATCGTGCTTCCAGCCACCTATCTTCCACGCTAGGAGGCTGGCAATAAAATTTGCAATGGCGCCAAACGTGATGTCGGTTATGATGCTGGGCATGGGGCTTACAACATTGCCGACAACGCACCCTATGGTTACACCCGCCACAACAGGCCACCCGAACACCATTGAGAGTGGGATAAGGGCGTCTGCAACCCTCACCTGCACGAGCTGAAAACTGATGCTGGCCAAAGCTATAACAAGCACCGCGTATAAAGCGGCAAAGACAGAGGTCAGTGCCAAACCCCTAACCTTCAATTATTTTCACTCCCGCCGTACACTGGATTTGTATGACAGAATGCGTAGTAAGGGGTAAAGATAACCTTTGCGCATGTCCTAACTGTGACTTTCTTTTCCAATCGTAAAGAATTGGTGAAGATACAGTATTTATAGTGTCATAAGTCTATATGCTGAGAGATTGGGTGGTGAAATTGGAGGAGAAAGTTAGCGCCCACGCGTCCATAAAGGAAATGTATGAGAAGGTCCATCAAGAGGGCCTATCCAACGTGGTTAATCGATTCGAGGCTCAGTAGCCTACAAGGTGTCCCTACCGTTCCCAGGGGTTAAGCTGCCAGCTCTGCAGCAATGGTCCATGTCGCATAACGAAGAGGGCAGATCGGGGGGTTTGTGGGATGGATGCCAATGGGATGATCATGCGCCATATGCTCCTGAGAAATGTTTTGGGGATATCCACCTATACCTACCACGCGATTGAGGTCGCGAAGACCCTCAAGGCAACGGCTCAAGGGAAGACGCCCTTCGATATCAAAGACGAACAAAAGCTACTGGAGGTAGCCCGGTTCCTTGAAATAAAAACTTTAGACAACATCGAGGAGACAGCCCTGTCTGTGGCAGATTTCATCCTACAGGAGATAAACAGGGACTCTGACGAACCATCAAGAATGGTTGAGATTTTAGCCCCTGAGGCTAGGAAGAAGCTCCGGAGGAAGCTCGGAATCTTCCCCGGCGGGCTCATTCATCACAAAAATGAATCGGGGGAGGTCGTTAAGCGGGAAATCAAGCTGAAGGACGCGGGAGGTGTCCTTCCCCGGTTTAAGTTTTTTAAAGGGAAGAGTTTGAATACTAAAAGGTGGTTGATAAATTCCATTGGGAGGGAGGCCCATGAGGTTGACCCAAGACATAAGAGCCTTTTTAAGGCTTTCACTCATTCTACTACTGTTTATTGCCATGACCATCGGGGCGCTGCTATCCTATCTGTGGGTTGTGGGTTACTACATTTCCCTCGGCATCAACGTTCCCGAAAACGTCACCATAACCATAACCAAGGTGACGTTTTCCCTCCAAGACACCACTTTTTTCAATGTCACCCTTCTTAATCCGTCCTTTTCTCCCTCAAGTGCCAACATCACAAGAATGGCGGTCTCTACAGAGGACGGCATGCTTCATGGTGTGAAGGACGTATCCCCTAAGCTTCCCGATCAACTCCCAAGGGGCATGTCCAGAACCTTTAATTGCCGCTGGAATTGGGCGAACTATACTGGCCAAACTATAGAGATAATCGTTTCCATTGTGGACGGGTCCGGTGCAACATTTCAGGCCGAGACCCCTCTCGTGGACCTTACGATCAAGCCACACTTCAACTCCACGATAGGCATCACCCACTTTAACGTGACCATCAAAAGTTCAAATCTATCCAAAACATACGTCAACATCACGAGGCTTACCGTCGATAAGGAAGCCATTGAAAATTTGAAGCCCTCCCTCCCATACACGCTTCACCCCAACGCCTCGGTCACCCTCATGTGCACATGGAACTGGATCAAATATCAAGGCAAGAACGTCACAATCGCTGTGCACACCCTACAAGGCTATGCAAGATATCATACTGAAACCACACCCCCGCCAGTGATCTTAACTATCACCAAGGTTCTTTTCAACATCACTGACACGAACCACTTCAACGTCACCATACATAACTCAGACTTGTCCCCCACCTTTGTTAACATTAACAAAATAACCGTAACCATGGAAAACGGGACAATTCGTGAAATAACCAAGGTGAATCCCCCGCTGACCCCACCATACACGCTTCACCCCAACGCCTCGGTCACCCTCATGTGCACATGGAACTGGACCGATTACCTCCACAAAAATGTCACGGTCACAGTGTATACCCTACAGGGTTATGTGGTATCCCTCACCCAGACTACACCCGCGTCATCTGGCGCATCCAGCTCAAGGAAGATGGTCGTTCCCACGCAAGAAGTTGCCCCATCAACAACCTGGTCAAAATCGCTAATGATGCGGTTTCGCATTAAACTTAGACACTGAACCGCCCCTTACCGATTTAAGTCTTTTATCCGAATACAACGAATATAGAGGTGGTGTCATCAGGTTGAGGGAGGTTGTGATAAACCTACCTGCTGAGGATATGCCAACGGAATGGTATAACATTGTCCCTGATCTACCTGAGCCCCTGCCACCAGCTAAAGACCCTGAAAAAGGACCGTCCAGAATCGCCCTATTGCCAAAAATGTACACTAAGACCTCCTTGAAGTTGGACGCATCAAGGGAGAGATGGATCAAGATCCCTCAAGAGGTTTGGGACCTCTATGTTCACATTGGAAGACCCCGACCGTTATACCGAGCCACGAGACTCGAGCGATATCTAAAAACGCCTGCTCGAATTTATTACAAGCGCGAGGACCTTGCCCCTACGGGTAGCTTTAAGATGAACACGGCCATCGCCCAGGCGTATTTTGCCTCGGAGGAGGGCTTCTCCAGGCTTGCCGTGGAAACGGGTGCCGGGCAAACCGGGACCGCCTTCGCATACTCAGCGAGTGTGTTCGGGTTAAAGTGCACTATCTACTTCGTGAGGTTCGCCCACGGAATGAAACCGGACAGAGTAACCTTCATGAAGATGCTGGGGGCTGAGGTGCTGGAATCACCAAGTAACAGGACCGAGATCGGTAGGAAGTACTTAAGTGAGGACCCCCAGCACCCGGGCTCTATCGGAATAGCAACAGCTGAGTCCCTCGAGGATGCCATCCGCAGAGACGACACTGTGGCAACGGTTGGCAGCTCCAAGAACCATGTCCTCCTCACCCAAACCATAATCGGCCTGGAAACCAAAAAGCAGTTAGAATCCATCGACGAGAAGCCTGACGTCATGGTCTCGTGTGTGGGGGGAGGAAGCAACTTCTACGGCTTCATAGCGCCATACCTGATGGAGCGCTTAGGGGGAAGGACCAAAGGCATCCGTTTCGTCGCTGTGGAGTCCGAAGCCGCTGCCCGATTAACGAAAGGTGAGTATCGCTACGATTTCTCCGAACCCTCGAAGACCACCCCCTTAGCCAAGATGTACACGCTGGGCGTTGACACCCCCCTGCCCTTGATTCGGGGTGAGGGAATCCGCTCCACAGGCACCGCGCCCATCATAAGTCTCCTTCGATATAGGGGCCTCATAGACACGGCAGCATATCCAAAGGATGAAATCGCAGTCTTCGATGCAGCGAGGACCTTCCTACTGGTTGAGGGCTTCCTTGTCGCCCCTGAGTCGGCGTATGCCGTTAAGGCAGCCATCGACGAGGCGATCAAGGCCAAGGAGAGGAACGAGGAAAAGGTTATCGCATTTAACATAAGCGGCATGGGCTACCTCGACTTTAAAGGCTATCGAGAAGTGCTCGCAGATTCGGCTTAACTGAGACCAGATCCTCAAAATAAGCCTAAATATAATTTCTCGATCCGAAGGTTGATTTATCCTCGACGCTTTTCGCAGCTTTGAACAATGAACTCTCGATAGTCTCAAATGATGAAATTTACGATGGACTTGGCATAAAAAGACTCTGCTTTAAGGATTTTCTAGGACTTCTCAAGACATATAATTTCATGATCATTTCATTATTTTTGGATCAATGCAATACGAATCTTCTCGCCTTCTGCTCTTCGTGTGTAGAAGGGACAATCACGAGGGATTCCGGGATTCTGGACAAAACGCTTCCAGCCGGGACGTGTACACTCCCATCTAAGGAATTGCTCGCTGAACTGAAGGAAGCGACAACCAAGACAGATAGCCTGAGTCATTGTAACAAAAATACGGCGGATAGGCATATAAAGATTAGCAAAGTTTATAAGATAGATTGTATATCAAGATAAATTTGATATACAAGCGATCGTTGTAAAGCGTGATAAAGTTGGTAAGTCAAAGTAAGGCTGTATTCATTCGAGGACTGGATCAAACCCTATATTACCGTTTTGTAGCAAAGGCAAAGGAACAAGGAAAGACGGTAGGGGACCTCATGAACCAAACAATGAGGGAAACGATTCAGGGTAAAGGAGAGAGCCAAAACTTGGACCCTTACACCCTGGTTATCGGTGGCTCTGTCCATCTTTCAAGAGACGACATCCTCGGGATTTACAAGGAAGTGGGTAAAGAATTTTCTATAGAGAACACCGGACACCTAACATTAGATCAAGACATTGACCGAGAGGCACTTCGCTGCATCGAAAAAATCAAAAACACGGGCTCACTCAGGGCTCCCAAACACCTGCATCATTTAGTCCTTTTGAAGATTGGACAAATATACGGAGCCATAGAAAAATATTAAACGTCAAGGTTGAGGCTTCATTTTCTTTTCAAACGATTTTCAAAGAAAAATAGTCAAGCGCAAAAGATTACATATTCGTTAGGTTTTGATTCTGAACTCGCTTAAAGCTATTCATAAACTTTGAAAAGGGCAAACCCCCTTTTTTCTGTTTTTCAACGTATATTTTAATGGTGCATGTTCTGTTTCTGTGGCAAGGGGCTTTGGATTTGGAAAGGGTTTGGAGCATGCCCCGTCACTACGAGGATCCCTGGCATGGTCTCGGTTGCAATCATATTTCCAGACGGGCCCTCTCGCGAGTTGCGGATATTCGCCGGATTTGAACAGGCTACCTTGGTACAACCGCCAGGTAGGGTTTAGGTTCAGTTTCTTTGCTTGCCATGCATGCAAGCGCCAAAGCGTACAGTTGGTCATCATGGCGGCCGGGCGGATGCCAAAACTTGAGGTGGATCCTCTCTTGAGCAGTCTTAGGCCTAAGGTATTCATATTGCTGTTCGTTTATTTGGGCTATAAGCTGTTTGTCGTCTCCCAGGATCTTCAGCAGCCCCTTTTCCATCAACAGTTTTAGGTAGTTAAGCATGTTTTCCTTCTCGATATCCGCGAAGAATATGCCCTTAACGTTGGGCACTTCTATGGCTTCTAACTCATCCACAATTGCGTCTCCTATGCCCGTCTTATCCACGCACAGGCCTTCAAAATTGAATACTTGATGGGCCCTTGTCACATAGGCAACCACGTCAGGATAGGGCGTTCCCAATGGAAATTGCCGCTTATGAATCAGCCTGACCCTGCCATCCTCTGTCTTCTGTACAACCGCTAAAACGCTGTAGTCGACCTGTTTGCCCAAGTCCAAGCCTGCATAGCAGGGTCCTTTAAGCTGTGCTGGGCTCACTTCCTCAATGTTTTCAATATATTGGTTGGGCGAGTCTGGATTACCCAGCTCTGGGTCCACACAGCTGATTATCAAGTCCATTGGGAAGAAGGTGTGGGCAACCTCAACCCATAGAGCTTCAACCTCACGTTGCCACTCTTCCTTTGTCATCATCTCCTGCCATTCATTCAATTGCTCTTGGCTTACAAGCGGGCTTGAGTAACTGGGATAGTGGTGTACGGAGTACTTTTTCCTATCCAGGAAGGCCTTGCGAAACACATGGTCAAAGGACATAGGTGTTCCAGACATGACGAGGCCAGCGTTTGGCTTTGTCAACATCATCATTATCTCGCTTGTGATCATCTCAGATGGCACAATAGAAGCTTCGTCTATGAAAACCCAGTCCGGATGGTAGCCCCTGAGCTTATCCGGAGAGCATGGCAGGGCTACGAGCTTCCCGCCCAATGGAGCCTTAAGCCTTATGACTGTGCGTGTTGTCCCGGGCCTCTGAACCATCTCCCTCATTAAAGGGTTAGCCATTATGGTAAAGTAGCAATAGTCAAACATAATCATACTTTGGCGCTGGGTGCTGCTGATAATAAGGCTCTCAACCTTCGGCTTCGTAAACAAAAGCCAAAGGTTCTTTCTACTAAAAACCAGGCTCTTGCCCCAGCCTCTTCCACAAACGGCCACTTGCCGCGGGTTCAAATCCCGCAAAAGCCTCTGATGGTTCGAAGCCTCAGCAAGCCACTTGTCCCCACACATTAAAACCGCGAAGAAAACGGGATCCTCAACAAGCTTACGTGTTACTTCTTTATAGCTGAGTAGCTGCTTGAACGCCTTTGGCCTTTGCATAAGGCCTTCAGAAACTGAGGCTGCAAAATTTAGGTCGCTTATTACCTTGTCAACGAAAGCCTTTTCGTCCATGCTCTGAAATCCCTCACGGCAAGGCGGGCGATCCTCGGCTGAACGCCTTGTATGAAGTCGCCCAGGCTTGCGTCGTTGAATTGACTGCTTTCACCCTTCTGGCTGAGGAGCTTGTTTAAGACGCTTGCATGATAGGCCAAGGCATTAGCTGCCCGTATCTTCTCGGCGGTTGAAAGCTCAGGGTTCTGAAGCATCCTCTTGAGGTCGCGAAGGATATCCCATTCCATCTCGATTAGCTTGTCAAGGTTTGCAGGCGTTTTCTCTGACCTGTGTTTAGTCATGTGCGCGCACAGCCTACCCCCGGGGTTTCATATATGATCCAAATATGCTACCATGGCTTGCCAATTCCCAAGTCTTCCGCCCTGCTGTAGAAGGCGGGCTTCTTTCCACTCTTTGTAAAAACTATTATTGGAGCTTTGCATTCTGCGGCATTAGCCCCGGCCAGAACTGTTATGCCGAAGAGGCTGTCAAAGTCGCCGCCAGTGTGCTGGCCCTCCTCTTCGCCTATGATAACTACTTGAGTTCGTGCCCCAAACTCAGCTTTCAACTCTTCTCTCGCCCGCTGCTTGGCTGTGGCAAGATCCTTAATGCCCACAGCTGGACATTCAAGCAGATACCATCGAAAAGTGCGCTCCACCTGCTCCCTAAGAGGCTGGTCCTCGTTCCAAAACTTTGAGTCGCAGTAAACAATTCGGTAAATTTTGCTTTCTTCGTCGCCCATTATTACGTCAACTCCATGAGCGCAGATCTTCTAATTTCGCCCATGATTCGGATTTGCAGGAGCTTGCGCATTTTCCCTCTGCCCTCTTCAATGAGCTGGGCTTAAGCTTCAAAACGCCTTCCTCAAGGTCTATCTCGACCAGAATCTCCCCGTCCTCTTTAAAGGGGAACTGGCTGTCCAGAACGATGTCTGCAGGGATGTAGATCTTGGCGCCTCCCCTTATGGTCTTAGGAAGCCATATCCTGCCTTTAGACTTGGGAACCCTCTTCGCACACAAAGGTACAACAACTTCCATTTCATATTTTAGCCGATATGTGAAGGGTTGTTGACCCATGTCTCTCGATGGCATCATGTTCCAAGGCGAACTTCCTCCAACGTTCTGCATCTGTCTCATACACGCGACCTTTTGTATAGACGACCTGTTCTTTATGGCAAATTCTAATGCACACTCATTAATTCTTAAGCCGACGGGAGACCCAGCCCAACCGTATTGCTTACCCGCGGTATAATAAGGCTCACGAATCCAAGCGTGGAGGCGATTCTTCACATCATCGTAAAGGGACGTCTCGCTCGCGAAACAGATCTTCTTGAAACTTTTGCCTTTAATCAATTTTTAGACCAACTTTAATATTCTATCCAAAATAAAAGCTCTTCTTCCTTAAAGCTTTTATGGTAAGCATCAGAAAAAAGTAAGTTTTAAATTATGAAAATTGTTAAAGTTATTTTGATGAGGTGATATGCATGGAGATCAATGAAAAGGAAACTCGTATTCTCTTAGAGCTTTACAATGTCGGTGGAGCTGCGAGATGGAGTGAATTAAAAGAGAAACTTATTGATACTGGCGTGATGAGCGAAGCAACACTGTATCTTAAACTCAAAGACCTAAAAGAAAGAAAAGAGGGCCTCGTGCAGAGGTTGCTTATAAACGACGAGATTCGCTGGGTATTAACAACAAAGGGTGTACATGTAGCTTTGAGGACATGGGCATCTAAAGGAATACCAATCCCGGATGAAACTCTAAAAGAGCTACAATCTTGGTCTGAATCGTTCTATTTAACCATCAAACCTGAGCAATTCTATTCTGAAGCGGTTCAAGATTTCATAAGCTATTCAGCAGAGAAAATAGAGCCTGAACATATCGTGTTACGGCAAACAAAAGAGGAGTTTGAAGGTACCTTGAAAATGTATCACGCTCATATAAAAGACGTAGCCCCTTATATTTTGCCCAATCTTTTCCTCCAAACCATAATCTTGGCTGGGAGCGTATCAGGCTTATCAGTATTGGCCCGAACCTTTCTTCCCACTCCATTGCAAGAAAAGAACATGGAAGAATTAAAAGAGTTTATCAATTCCGCAATAGATGCCCAAGCAAAATTATGGCTAGAAAAGTTCAAAAGATCAATGCTACGTTACTTCATGTATCTTGAAACTTTTGTAGTTCGGGAAAGGGCAATAAAAGAACAAAAACTGGCACCCACCACGCGTGAAATGCCACCTGATGAACTTATCCAAAAACTCACGGAACTCGAACTTCTTCCAGCTATAAAGGAAGATTCACCGTGACGTCCTCCCGACGGCTAAAGCCGTGGGCTTCCCACCTCATAGCCGTTGCTTACCAAGCCGCGTAGGCCCAATGACGGGAAACCTGAAGCCTTACAACTAGTTGTTTAAAAGAATGTCTTTAAATATCATTTGATGCGCTCTGTTGATGTGTGGGTCGAGTAAGGCTTGCAGTTCACGATACCAGCTGAGTTAACGGATCTGAGCATTGAGGACAAGGCAGATGTGGATGGGCTCATGCATGCACAATGCTCTGCCAAGCGAAAGCCTCCAGCCTCCTTATCGAGGACGCATCTCTTCAATCCATCATGCAAACCCTGCAGGATAGATTTCCCCTTAACTGGCGATACTGTGAACACGCCGTAAGGGATGCCAAAGCCCAGCTTCAAAGCCAACGAGAACTCTTACCACTATACTTTAAGGACATAAAAGACAGGATCAGATGTGTGGAGAGAAAGCTTGCGAAGGTAAGGTCAGAGAAGAAGCGTGAGAGTCTTAAGCGTCAACTCGCCAAGCTGGAGAAGAGGGAAAGGTTCTACGAGAGGCACATCCAGGATGGCACGATCCCCAAAGTCGCCTTCGGGGGCACAAGAAGCCTTGAGGCGCTGATGAAGGGCAGACTCCCCAGGGAGGGGTGGAGGGAGCTGCGGAACAATCAGCTCTACAGCATAGGCCAAGCAAACCAGAAGGGGAATGCAAACCTCCGCATCGTAAAAATGGCAGAGGCACCCCTGGCGAGTCCTTGCATACCGCGGGCACCTTTCCCAAACTGTATGCGAAACGCCTTGTCAAATCAACTGTCTCGTTGGAGGTTTTGACTCCCTTAATTATCTCCACTAAAGGCATAAGGTGAGGTGGATTCCACCAGTGCATACCAACAAACTTTTCTTCCCTTTTCGTTGCAAGCTCGGTGATGCTAAACGTGAGGTGTTTGTCGCGAAAATCGCGTGCTCTGGGCACTCTTCGTCAAGTTCCTTAAATACCTGTTTTTTAAGATCCATATCCTCCTTAATCGCTTCTATTATAAAATCTGCATCCCTTACGGCTTCACTACGATCCAGGGTCCATTTGATCCTTGACAGCGCTCTCGCAGCCTGCCCCTCGGTTATGACATGGTTTTTCACCAATGTTTCTAGGTTATACTTTATCTTGCTGAGAGCGGTCTGGAGAGCTTCTCGCTCTATTTCAATCATACTTACTTCGTAACCAGCCTGTGCACACACCTGCGAAATCCCATGACCCATGATTCCCGCGCCGACCACAGCAACCTTCTTAATATCTTCCATCTTCATGTCTTCCCATCACTATCAGTTTAGCATTTCTTCATACCTGTTTTTATTTTTCTTATGAGCGTTTCTCCATAACCAACAATACCATAAGGGAGAGGTAGCACGACAATTAATATTGCAACCCCTAAGAAAAACATCCAATGGGGTGAAATCGTTGAGAACCATTCTTTAATAAAAACAAGGAAAAATGCTCCTACAATGGGGCCTATATAAATACCCATCCCCCCTAAAATTGTCAGAACTACCGCTTCGGTTGATTTCCCCTACTCCCATTAAGCCGGGGCCCCTTAGAGACCCGCAGGTTCGAGAGATACTGCAGAAGGCAAAAGCAGATGGTTATCAAGTCAATGTAGATGCTCGCCCAATGTTTGATCTGCAGGAATTGGGAGAGACTGAGAAGGGGAAGGTAATCGCCCTTATCCCTAGGAAGGAGTTGCCATGGTAGAAATCCGGATTTTAAAAGACTATGATAAGCGCGCGCTCTATCAGAGCAATAATGTTTGTCGACTCTCTGATTATCCTGTAAATATAGTATTCGTGCTTAATCCTTGGCTTCTTACCTTGACCACCCCACGCTTTCAAAAGCATATATAACTATCATGCGCTTATACTTACAGCGGTGGCACTCTCATGGTCAGGCGTTTTGACCGCATAAGAATTTATAAGGATGAGAGACTCCTGGAGGTGGATGCTCTCTTCGATACGGGGTCCTCTGAAAGCTATTTGGCTGAAAGGGTTGCTGAGAAGGTCGGTTATGAGCGTTATGAAGAGCCTTTGAAAGTTCCTTTGGCTGTTGAGAGCTACGACGCGGAGATCATAGGATACTCGACCTGCTTCCTGGAGATAGCTGGGTACAGGCTGCCTACGATAAAGGCCCTTGGCGTTATTAAGGGCTTAAGGGTAGATGCAATCGTAGGAATTGACATCATAGAGCCGTACGAAATCACATTAGAGAAAGACAGAATAACCTATAAGAGATCGCCACCGGGACCCTATCTTTTCTGAAAACCACAGCAGGTTAAGGAGTTTACAAAACATTCAAGATTTTTTCGATGGTGAAAAAGAATGAGCATCGGTCATAACATAGAGATATTCACATCCGGCTGTCCACTCTGCGTCGAGACGGTAAAGATTGTGAGGGAAGCTATGTGTCCTAAATGCACCCTAAAGGAATACAACATCTTGGAGAGGTGTAAGGATTTAACCTGCTCGAGGAGGTTGAAGAAGGCGCGCGCGCATCGGTTTAAATTCTCGGTTTTCTAACAGAAATCTCTACTAGAACTAGTCCTTTAAATGGCGTAGAAACTTCTGCATTTGATTTTTGTTTAAATAAAAAATCATTGCTCTTTGTTTCACATTTTCTTTCCATACAAAACTAAGTGTCTTGACATTCCTTTAACGGATGGTTCTCTACTTAGTTTTAACACCATCTCGGTCGTTTGCTTAAAGAATTCTTCGTCCCAATCGCGAGAGTTTAGAACTTTTTCTGGGATACGGAGCACATCCATCCAGCCACAAACAGCATATATATCGAGGACTCTGATTCCCTCTGCTTCAAACAACTTTTTTGCTTCTTCTTCGTTGGCAACCTTGTATTTCTCTCCATGATGGTAGGTATAATGCGAACGTGATTTGATTAGCGCAAGAGCCGCTGTAGAGTCTTCCGGGAATAGGTCAATGGCTCCTCTGCATCTGTTAACTAGGAATACTGAAATTCTCCCTCCCTTTTTGGTTACCCTTATTAGCTCTTTTGTGGCCTCTATAGCGCTGTCCCAGCACAACACGAAGTCAAAACTCTCATCAGCAAAATAGAGCTTACGAATATCGCACTCCAAGATTTTTACTTTATCATATACTCCTTCTCTGAGCATTTTTTGCTTCGCCACAGCCAACATTGCAGTGGATATGTCACATAAAGTAACTGAATATCCCATTTTTGCCAAGGGTAAAGTTATTCTCCCAGTTCCTCCAGCAGCGTCTAAGATCCTTGCATTTTTATTTTTTGGTAAATATTTCTTTAGCAGCTCCAAATCTACATAGGTATCAACAGCACCCCGAAAAGTCTTATACCATTCATCATATGTATCGGCATGATTGTCCGATATTCTATATTCACTCATTTAGACGCATCCCGTTAGTATCAGTCTTAAGACTGATATAAAAGGTAAATCTTGGTCAAAAGGTTGTAGAGTTTGGTGCGGGGGGTTAGGTTTATGCTATCGTTTAAAACTATCAAGTGTAGATGAAGTGGGGGAACTTCATAATTTATTAGGTTGGTCTTTCATACCAAACTGGAAAACGTACTCAATGAAAAGGGGCATTTCAATTGCTAATTAAGAATTTGGAAAACATTGTAAAAGCAAGAATGTCCAGCATGGAAGGAACAGCTCATTCCTATGAGCATGTTGCCCTGTTGCATGATATAGGATGGGCTTTGGGTCAACCACATAACGAAACTGGAGCGAAGCCGACAAGAGAGATTCTTACGGAAGTTAACTACTCTCAAGAAAAAATCGGGAAAATAGTCGGCATAGTATTGCATCACCCTCTTGACCTCCAAGACAAGCTAGAAACATTAGAGGAGAAAATCGTTTGGGATGCTGACAAAATCGACTTATTAGGGGCAGTAGGGTTCGCTAGAGGTTTCCATTGGATGGGCAAAAAGTCGTTTGAGGCTGCAGTGAAACTAGCTTTTGAAGTGTTTACACCAATTTACGGCATGCTAAACACCTCAACAGCCAGAGAAATAGCGCAGAAAAGGTACAACGAAACAATGTCTCTTCTCTCAGCTCTCAAGGAAGAACTCTCACTACAAGATCTGGGCATAAGCTGACTTCAAAGATATACAGAAAACTGTAAGGAAACAAAGCGAGTTCTCAGTAAAGCCAATTTTGCTTTTGACAGTTTTAAACGCTTGAGCAAAATGAAGAATCGCCCCGAATTTGAAGCCAATTTTATGCGGTCTTTCACTCAAAAGCGGCGAAAATTGAGCGAAATTAATGGCTCTAAGGTGGTGCGGGGGGTGGGGTTTGAACCCACGCAGGCCTACGCCAGCAGGTCTCCTAAGGCGTTTTCGACTTCCTAAGCCTGCCTCCTTTGACCAGGCTCGGACACCCCCGCCTTGTAAAGGAAACTTGTTCCACCTATTTAAATCGATGTCGCTTACAGTCAACCTTCTCCCCTTGAACATAAGTTTGCCCTCGTTTAACATAATCAAGCCACACCACGGGACCCCTTCATGAACGCTTCTTGCTATGTCTCTACATCCATATACCACACTTTTTAGAGCCCAAACAGTGCCCTCAACAATAAAATTAAAATCGTTGGAGCGAGCCCAAAGTGTATACGTGATCCATATGTCCAAATTCGAGCTCATAGAGAAGATAGAGAGAGACGCACATAGCTACGAAAAGATTTACCATGGCTGTTCCCAGTGCGTGCTGAAGGCTCTCCAAGAGCACCTCCAGCTTGGCAACGGGGAGGCGTTTAAGGCAGCCAGCGCCCTCGCTGGTGGGATCGCCCGCATGGGGGAGACCTGCGGCGCATTAACAGGTGGGATCCTAGCGGTTGGGCTGGCGTATGGGCGTGAAAAACTGGAAGACACGGCATATTCTCAGGCATACGCCATGGCCATGGAGCTCTCAATAGACCTGTATAGAAGATTTGAAAAGGAGTTTGGGAGCACGAAGTGCTGGGACATTCAAAAGTCCCTGTTCGGAAGGGCCTTCGATTTTAAAAAGCCGGGGGAACGCGAGGAATTTGTGAGGGCCGGGGGCTATGAGAAATGCCCTGAGGTTGTAAAAAAGGCGGCGAGACTCGCGGCAGAGGCAATCTTAAAGGGTGGAACCCGATAGAGCAGCATAGAACCCCTTTATGTTGAGGCTGAACCCCTCACAAAGCGTCTTGGAGGCCCCTGAGCGATTTCCATCAGTAACATGGTGTACAGAAAAGGATTGGGTTTGGTTGTTCAGGCGGAGATGCTAATGCCAGCCTATGCAGATCATGTTTTATTCTTCTATTCGAGGAGCCATTTCCCGTCCTTCATGACCAGTTTCCCGTCGAAGTAGATCTCGCCACCCTTCCGCAGGTCCTTGATGAGGTCCCAGTGGATGGCCGACTCATTTTGGCTCAGCGTCTCCTTGTAGCCCCTCCCAAGGGCCAGGTGTATGGATCCTCCGATCTTCTCGTCGAAGAGGATTGCCTTCACGGGCTTTGTGATGCCATAGTTGAGCCCCATGCCAAACTCGCCGATTCGTTTGGCGCCCTCGTCGGTTCCAATAATCTTATTCAAGAAGGTTTCGTTTTTGGTGGCTTTGGCATCCACAACCGCCCCTCCATCAAAGGTTAGTGTGACACCCTCCACCACGTTCCCCGACCAAACAGCTGGTATGTCGAACTGCATGTGCCCCCTAGTGCTGTCCTCTACGACGCTCGTGAAGAGCTCCCCATCGGGCATGTTGTGCCTTCCATCAGCCACCACCGCACTTCTTCCCCCCACGCTGAACTCCAATTCAGTGTCGGGGCTCACGATCCTGACCCTGTTCGTGGCGTCCACAACCCTCTTCAGTTTGGCGAGTGTCCCAGATATCTCTCCCCAGTCTATGAGGCAGGAGTTGAAGACGAAGTCCTCAAACTCCGGAAGGGACATTTCGGCCTCTTGAGCCAGACCCTCCGTTGGATAGTAGAAGAGGGTCCAGCGCGTTTTCTCCACCCTCCAGTCTCGTATGGGCGCCAAAACCCGCATCCTGGCGCTGATCTTGTCCGGGTCGATGCTGGAGAGCTCCTTCACGTTAAGGGGCGCCCTCAAAAGGACGTACACATCCGTCTTCTTGATCTCGTCCATCTCGTGCTCAGGGAAGAACTTCAGCTGCGCGTCATTTGCATGCTTGAAGAAGATGTATTGCCTGCCAGGTAGGTCAACCCGTATCCACGGGTTGGCACCCCGAACTAGGGCATGCCTATACACCTCCAAGGCGAGGTCTTGTGCGAGCAGGTCAGCTGCGATCAACACACGGTCCCCGCTCTTAACCCTAGTGGAGTAGTCAATAAGAAGCTCAGCAACCCGTCTGATCCTCTCATCCACCACCTCAGATCACCACCAACAATGTGAAGAAAGGAATAGTTAAGTTTAACCCTAAAATAAAAGGTGCTACTGAAGGGGCATACCAAACTTTTAATTAGCGAGTTAAGCGAGTTTTACTTGAAGTGGTGTTGATTTTGTCGAGGATAATTGAGTTAGAGGACATGAAGCGATTTGTGTCGGTTTCTGACCCTCGATTATCCCCAGACCTCAGCAAGATAGCCTTTTTGGCCGTTAGGGTTGATGGGCAGAGGGACGACTACCACTCAACCATTTGGGTGGTGGATAGGACCAGCGGAGAACCCATCCTGTATCTTGATTGGGGGAAGGACTTCTGGCCCAGATGGTCGCCTAACGGGAAGCATCTGCTGTTTCTGTCGAGGAGGACCTTGAAGGAGGGTGAGAAGGGAGGCGAGTTGTGGGTTGCGCCCGTCGGTGGAGGCGAACCGAGGCTGGTTTTGAGGCTGAAGGGCGGCATATCTGCGCCCCACTGGACCCCTGATGGAAGGAAAATCCTGTTTCTCTCAGCCGTGGGAGAGGACGAGGAGGATGTGAAGGTGGTGAAGAGGATACCATTGTGGTTCAATGGGGTGGGTTTTACCTACCACCTACGTGAGCACCTTCATATGGTGGATGTGAACTCTGGGGATGTCACCCCATTGACAAAGGGCGAAATAAATGTTGGTTACGCCTCACCCTCTAATGGAGGAGATAAGGTTGTGTATGTTGCAGCCGCCAACGACTTCAACCCAATCATCACAGACATCTTCGTTTTGGACATGAAAGCAAACGAGCACATCAAATTAACTGAGAGCACTATGAGCATAGGGCCAGTGTGTTGGAGCCCAGACGACAAATATATCGGCTTCAGAGGTCACGACCTCAGAAGGGGATTTGCCACCGACGAGACCATCTGGTTCATGCCCAGCGATGGGGGAAAGCCCGAGGACCTAACGAGAAAACTGGACAGGGGCACCACACGAAGGGTGTACTACGACTTAATCGGCCCATTCGTGCCCCTTTACGCACCAGTACCAGCGTGGGACAGGGACCACATCTACTTCCCAGTCTCGGATGGAGGGCGCCTCAACCTCTATAGGCTGAGCCTAAGCAACAGAACCATAGAACCTGTCATCATAGGCAACTTTATCTTAGGCGATTTCTCTGTGAAGAGGGGTGTTATAGCATACACTAGGGTGACGGAGACCGAGCCAGCTGAGGTTTGGGTTAAGGACGAGGCTGAAGATAGAAAGCTCACAAGGTTTAACAGCGAATTACTGTCAAAACTGGATGTCTGTGCCCCAGAGCGCTTTGAGTATGAGGCCAGTGACGGTAAGCCCATTGAGGGCTGGATAATAAAGCCTCCCGGCCTCAAGGAAGGCGAAAAATACCCTGCAATCCTGAACATTCACGGAGGCCCAAAAAGCGTTTTTGGCTACGCCTTCATGTTTGAGCATCAGTTCTTTGCCTCAAAGGGTTTTGTTGTGGTCTATCCAAATCCAAGGGGAAGCGACGGTTACAGTGAGGACTTCGCTGATATAAGGGGCGCCTACGGAGAAAGGGACTATAAAGACATCATGGAGTGCATCGATTATGTCACATCCAGATACAACTTCATCGACCCGAACAGGATGGGGGTCACCGGCATATCCTACGGAGGCTTCATGACCAACTGGATCGTCACCCAAACCGACCGATTTAAGGCGGCGATCTCCCAAAACGGCATATCCAGCTGGATGGCTGAGTTTGGAACAGCCGACATAGGATTCTACTTCGTCCCCGACCAGATAGGGAGGGACCCATGGAGCAACGAGGAGGGATACAAGAGGATGTCACCTCTAACATACACACCAAACGTGAAGACCCCAATCATGTTCATTCACAGCGCAGAGGACTACCGGTGCTGGATCGACCAAGCAATAACCTTCTTCACGGCGCTCAAATATCTAGGGAAGGAGGCGGAGCTAGTCTTATTCATGAAGGGTGAACATGTCTTCAGCCGAACCGGCAAGCCAAGCTTGAGAGCGAAACGACTGGAGCACATGCTCCGATGGTTTGAAAAACATCTAATAACCGAAAGAGAAAGGCCCGCCACACCACCATAATGGCTTCGGCCCTTGAAGCATTCATAAGAAATCCCTACAGAAATTCGAAATCTTTTAAAACATGGCAAGCTTGTAATATTTTGATTATCATGTCCAAGCCTCGGTGGCCTAGCTGGTTAGGGCATCGCCTTGGTAAGGATCCGAACAGGCGGTGGTCGCGGGTTCAAATCCCGCCCGAGGCTCTTTCACAGAAAATTATAAGTCTGAACAAATCTTTATTCTGATAAAGTGAAGTGCATGAAAGTCGGAGTTGGTTCTAGAGGCCACCATAGTTATTCCAAAGGAGGTTAGAGAGAAAGGTGGCATTAAGGAAGGAGACGTTCTAGAGGTTTCTGTTAAAGAAGAGGTCATTGTTTTGCTGAGGGACACTACGTGGGAGAGGGTTTCATGGATGCGCGAGAGACTTAACTATTGTCGAGAAAGTTGTGGGAAAATCGATACAAAGGGTGAAGCGAAAGTTTTGCAGATCCCTTTAGTCAAGGCTACTTATTCACCAGGGTTGAACTGCGAAAATGGTTGATGGTTTTATGATCGTTAATGAAGTTTATGCAAAAACCATATTATCTAAATCAAAAGTTTTTGATTATACCATTAATCCTTATATTGGTTGTGAGCACGGCTGCACTTATTGCTATGCACGATTCATGAAGAGATTCACTGGTCATAAGGAGGAGTGGGGTGGATTTGTTGATGTCAAAATTAATGCACCAAGCTTGCTCCAACGTGAGATAAAAAGGGGACGGGCGGGTAAAGTTTGGATAAGCGGGATGTGTGATCCTTACCAGCCGCTTGAGAGAAAATATGAACTTACGAAAAGGTGTCTCGAAATTCTATCAATGCATGGTTGGCCTGTGACAATTCAAACCAAATCTCCTCTCGTGAGGCGAGATGTAGGATTGCTGAGAGGATTTAGGGATATTGAAGTCGGGCTTACAATCACCACGGCTGATGAGAATATCAAGAAGATTTTTGAACCGGATTCACCATCGATCGAAGAAAGGATTGAAACTTTAGAGAGACTACATTCTGTAGGTATTAAAACCTTCGCGATGATAGCCCCCTTACTTCCAAGGGCTGAAGGCTTGGTGGCGAAACTAACTGAAAAAGTGGATTATGTGCTGGTCGACAGAATGAACTATCATTACGCGGATTGGGTTTACAGAAAGAGTAAAATAGAATATGCTATGACTGACGATTTCTTCGGCCGAAAGAAAATAGAACTTGCAAATGCCTTTAAGAGGGAAAATATACCTTGTCAATTGTTATTTTGATGCTTCACACGCGCCTAAACCTTAAATGACATGTGTCTGCTTAAAAACGTGAGTTGCTGACCTACCCCGAGCCAAATCACAAGTAGCAACCATGGGTCTCGACTACCTGACAAGCCCCACTATTGGGACCGTCCCAAATCTGGAGAAAACACGAACCCCAACTGCTTACAAGCCCTCCTCAGCCTTCTCCAAGCTCTAAACCACCAAATCAACCCAAATCAAATTATCTTCATAAGAAGAGAAGGAAACTGTATTGGTGCCGGGGGCGGGATTTGAGCCCGCGACTTCTGGACCCCTATGATGCGTTCTCCAGATTATGAGTCTGGCGCCCTTTCTGGGCTGGTTTCACAGCAGACCAGGCTAGGCTACCCCGGCTCCCACCCTGGTTCCTATCTATCTGTTTAAAAGAGGTTTGATTTAGGGCTTTCTGATACATGTCGTCTTTGATATGACCTAAGCTTCGTCACGGGCTTTAAAAGCCATTGGCTGAGCAGGCTATTCACACCAGAAGGCTAAATCTGTGGGAGGCTCCCAAAGTGGATGAGCCACCAACCCACGGCGCAGACGAGGGCAGAGGTTTTGCTTTAGCAAGAAGGTAGGAAACCATATTGCCTGTGTTCAAACTCTGGCCAAAGGAAAATATTCGCTTTGAAACAAAACGGGCGCCTTCTAGAAACATCCACCGCCCTGAGAGACTCATTGCTTGTGCTCCTCAACATGGATTGGGAAGGAGGCTATTTTATTCTATGCTTTAAAACGAGCATTAATTGAAAAATTCATTTCAGAAATCAATGACATAGTAGTTGCTACGTTCTTTCAAGTCTCTGAACAGTGGTCGGCTTACCCACATAAATGAGGTGGGCCATTTCAATGAAGAGTCCAGTTTCGATCACGCCGGGGATGGATTTAAGTCGCATGTGTAATTCCCTTGGGTCGTTGATGGGACCAAATTCAACGTCGAGGATGAGGTTGCCATTGTCCGTAATCACGGGGCCAACCTTGCCCCGCCCTCTTCGCAGATGAGGGTTTCCCCCCATCTTGAGCACTCCTGACATCACGGTTGATAGAGCAAAGGGCAACACTTCAACGGGCACTGGGTGGTTGGTTCCCAGCCTCTCCACAAGCTTTGTTTCATCCGCCACGATTATCAGTTGCCTCGAAGCACACGCAACGATTCTCTCTCGTGTTAGGGCCCCGCCCATGCCCTTAATCAAGTTCAGTTCCTTGTCGATCTGATCGGCGCCGTCTATGGTTAGGTTGAGTTCTGGGTGCTCATCTAATGTGGTTATTGGGATACCGCAATCCACCGCTAACAGCATAGCCTGATAGGAGGTTGGGACCCCAGCGACCCTCAGCCCCTCTCGCTTAATCCTCCTTCCCACCTCTTGGATGGCGTAAGCCGCCGTGTCGCCGCTGCCCAACCCAATAAAGAAGCCGTCTCTCACGTGCTTAACTGCTTCTATGGCGGCTCTTTTCTTGGCCCCCTCTCTCCAGTCCACGCTTTCACGCCTCAATCTCAATCTGCCCTAGCCTTTCCAGAACCTTCTCCACCTCGCCCTTGATCTCCTCAATCCTCTTTTCAGCCTCGGTTTTGCTTGGGGGAGGAGGACGACGCCTTCGAACCCTCCTTCTCTCTTTTTCAGGCGGGGCTGTGGGAGCGGTGGGCACCTCCACCGCAGGCTTAACCTCCATACGAGACCTCACCTCTTCAATCTTTCTGTTGATCTCGTCGAAGCGCTCACTAAACAGCTTGGCGAGGTCCTCCCGCATGGCCTCTAACTCATGCAGCGCCACCACAGATTCACTCTTTGAGATCCCCTCCTTAATCTTCATCATCCTCGACTTGTATCGATGGGCAAGGCGATCCCGCTCCTCCTCGCTGATTTTTCCCTCTGCCTGAGCCTCGTAAAGGCGTCGGATCGCATAGCTAAGAATCTCCCTCTCCAAGTCCATCGTCCTAAGCTCATCACGAGCCTTCCTCGCCTCGTCGGGCATGACACTACGCTCCGCCTTTAATAGGGGCCACGGTTCCCTCACCCCTGGCACCTCCTCCATTGGCGCCTTTCCCTCACCTTTCCTCCTTCCAACTCCCATAACATAAATTAATAACAAGACCGCTAAAGCCGCGCCCACCACAGCGATCACATACAACCAAGGCTCAAAATCCACAACAACTCCCCTCAACAATCTGACCCGCATCAAGACCTCCATCTTTCCAATTAAAAAATGAATGGATGGTCTTAAATCTTATCACGGCATCACGAGAGCCAAAAAGAGTTCAGCCGACCGACCGGAGCATTCGCAACAAATCCCGGGCATCCTCTCCACGTGAACCTCAGAAAAGTGTTTTTTAGCCATAGTCTCAATCCAATCTGGCTGGAAACCAAGGTGTACGTCCCCCATCTCCATAAACTCCTTGAAGGGGTGCTTGCAGAGATCGATAAACACGGCTTTTCCACCAGCCTTCAAAGCATCCCTCACGCTTCCAAACACCTTTTCGACTTCTGGGCAGTGATGTAACATAAGGGTTGAGAACACGGCATCAAACTTCTTCGGAACCCTAAAGTATTTTCTCGCGTGCTCCACACTTCCGGCAATGTTCTCTCCCACCCCAAGGAATGGCACAATCTCTGAGGTCTTGCTTGACAATGCCTGTAACATGCCTGGCGTGACATCCATGGCGTAGAAGGACGCTCTGGGCAGGTGTGGACGCAATTTATCCACCACCCTTAATGTGAAGAGGCCAGATCCAGCGCCCACATCTAAAACCTCAGCGCCCTTCCTCAACCGAGGTGGTGAAAGCAAACAGCCAACAATAGAGTCCACAATGCGATTCACCCCACCTTCACCAAAGTAGCCCAAGACGATTTGATCTCTCTTCTCCGCCTCCTTTTCAGTGAAATGCCCAATCTCCTCAATGAGCACCTCAATATTTGGAGCCTTGAGCTCCTCCAAAAGTTTTTGGAGCCTTGTGTTCTCAAGATAGCTTTGGATCAAAGATACAGACAATCTCCAACACTTCGCAAGTAATATCTGTGTAATTCAATGCCATTTCATCTTTATAAGCACGAGTCTGTAGAATCTAACTTCGTAAACACAGTTTTCCGAGCCAGTTCTATGACCTTGGTTGTGTTCAATTGTTTCAAAACTTAATAGCGTTAAACAATATATATGTTTGAAAGAGAGATAACATTTGGGATTTAACACATTTAAAGGTGAAGGAAACCTTAAACGCAAATATTTAGCTGAGCCATCTGCTCGATGTCTGAAAGGGTGACCACCACTGGAGGAACGCCATTGTTGGGCGCTTCTATATCGGCCGTCCTATTTGATGGCAAGTACCCCGGGTTCGCCACCAGTGATAGCGAAAACTTCAAGCTGACCAGCGGCTTATGTAAGGGCATCTACACCGTATTCGTATTGTTTAAAACTACATATGGTCTTCAGCCCAACATTGTGGTAGCAACAAGACAAGATAACTTCTAACATCAACCTCCAGCTATTTATACCATCGTCTGGAAGCATCAAGGGATGGGAAGGCTAGTGATCTTTGTTCAGATCCTTGTGGGTGGTGACGGAAACTTCACTTATATCTTTGGCGATGAACGAACTAGGGAGGCGGCTGTGGTTGACCCTGGATATGGTGTTGAGGAGGTCTTAACGCGGGCGAGGCTGCTCAAGGTTGATGTGAAGTACATATTCTGTACTCACTCGCACGCGGATCACACGGGCGGAAACAGCCAATTAAAGAAAGAGACGGGGGCCAGGGTGGTCATGCATACGAGTGCTCCACTTCCCAAGGACATCGCGGTCACGGATCAAGATCACGTAAAGGTGGGCAACCTTGTTGTAAGGGTTATTCACACACCAGGCCACACCCATGACAGCATCTGCCTCCTCGTTGACAAAAAACTCTTCACCGGCGACACACTCTTTGTAGGGGAATGCGGCCGAACAGACTTGCCAGGGGGCAGCTCAAAGGACATGTACTATTCTCTTTTTAGCAAGATCCTTTCTCTAGATGACAGCATCGAAGTTTATCCCGGGCACAACTACGGTGAAAGGCCCAGCTCCACAATTGAGTTTGAAAGAAAGACCAACCATACCTTAGAAAAGCGCACCCTCGAAGAATTTATCCAGTTTATGAAGGAACCATAAATGATTTAGATAATTCCTCATCGTCCATAACACTTAAGTTTGATGGATGTTCATTCAACCGCTACTAGAATAAACTGTAGGGCAATGCATTTTCAAATCTTCACCACCGCTTATCAACCCGCCCGCTTGTAGAGACCTCTACCCACACGATCCTAAGTAACACTTTAAATAGCAATTTTCTTGATCCGAGCTTCCCACTGTTCTTATCTTCCCAGGGACTAAATTCAAGGAAAGACCAAGATTAAACAGTGCTATTTGGCGCACATAGCCCAGCCCGGGCAAGGCTGACGCCTTGCATACACACAGACGCACAGCGAGACAGAGAGATGGATATACCTAGGACCCTGAGGGAGGGGGTGTGGAAAGTAGGAGAACGGCCACATTTTATTCAAATGCTATCTAAAACGTATCTCAATATGAAGAAGTCAGTAGAGCCCCGGGCGGGTTTCGAACCCGCGACCTACGGCTGTCTTTATTTATATACAAGGCCGTTGCTGTTGTCACATTCTTCTGACCGCTGAGCTACCGGGGCACACAATCAACTTGAGCTTTCAGGTTTATTAGGATGCTTTATGAAACCTATAAGCCTTTTTAGGTGAGAAATATATCCACACCCACTTGCTTACATGATTATGGGGCGCCTTGATCTTAGGTAGAGCCAGAGCTATAATAGGAGATTTTATGGCACTCATCAAAAGCCTTAACAGGTCACACAGATAGTATAACAATCAAAAAGGGAAGCTCCATAAATTGCCATAGCTTAGATTTATTAAAAAAGGTCGAAAGTGGGATATTCCATGAACCCCAATATGATGGAAATTCATTTTGGATTTGATGAAGTGCAGTTTACACATCATTAAAAAATGGGGGCTCCATAAAACCTACACATCATGGTTATCCTACTGATACAGATAGAGATTTCGGAGACGCCATAGAAGGGAATCTACTTTCAAAATTGAAAATTAACAACCGAACAAAAACACGAATCGTGACACCTAAAGAGGCTCTAAGGCATGGGAAAAAATGGGAGCTACGGAAATAAAAACATAGAGTAATTGTTTAACACAGTATTTGCTAAACAAAAAAGAGTAAAAAAAGTTTCAAACTCCATAATAGAAGAAACAAAAAATTCGAAAAGAGGGTTAACACAAAAAGAGATCTCTTAAAAAATGGGTCTAGCACAACAAACCATAAGCAAATATTTACGACAATAACTTTACTACTTTCATATCACACAATACAATATGTGAACGAAAATGGTAAAAAGAAAATAATGAGGGAAGACAAAAACTCGGCTCTCAATTGTTCACCGAAAGGAAAAATGCATTGATGAACAAATAAAAGGGGCTGAGACCTTCTAAGGGTTATTCTCTGTAGACCTTATTTGTTAAGATACGATTCCACTATCCATAATATGGGTGTTTCATGTGAAGTATTCTAATCATGATATAAAGAAAAAAGAGGGGGTTTATTTTCTCTTTCTGAGGATTTTAGCTCCATTCATCTCTGTCGCATACTCGAAACCAATGTCTATTAACCGACATGCCTCATCTATTGTTTTTGCTATCCCATGTGTCCATTCATCACTTTTAGGATACAGTTGTTCTGCTAGATGAACGTAGATTAGAGTGTTGTTGATGTTTCTGTGTCCTAGTGCATATTTGACATAGAATAGGTCTCTTGTTTTGTAGTATGTCATTGTGCCAAACCAATGCCTTGAGTCATATAGTCTGATTTTGAGGAGATTTGGGTCACCAAATTTCTGAAAGGCTTTTTACGGTACCGTCTTCACAATTCCTTAATCTTTCGAGCTTTCATAAAGAGCCTCTGGTCAATGGAGCTTAACGTTTTTATTATGGGTTCTAGTCTATTCAGATGGGGCTGTCGGCTAGCTTGGTCTAGGCTCCGAGACTTGGGAGCCAGAGGGAGGGCCTCCAGCAGAGAACTCTCGGGACCCCGGTTCGAATCCGGGCAGCCCCACCAAATATAATTCACATCGTATATGATAGGCTACGCTCTCGCTTCTCATGTCTCTGCGGTACACCCCTGTTGTTTTTGTCCCTGGATTTTTGATCCAACCCCTCTGTGATGATGCCCTCGTTCTTTTATATCTCGGTGGATTCCCACCTCAAATTCTCAACGTTACATTAGTCCATCGCTCACTCGTAAGTTGTGAAAGTGCTAACGTGAACTCCTCCCCTGGCTTGACCTTATCATACATTTACTTTAATTCTTTGAAAAAGTATTTGAGGGAAAAGGACATTGATTCAGAAAAGAGGAAGATCCGTTATGGTTAAGGTTTTGGGTGTGGTTGGGAGCCCTAGAGTTGGCGGGAACACCGAGTGCCTTGTGGTTGAGGCGTTGAGGGCCGCGGCGCAAGAGGGCGCAGAAACCGAGGTGGTCAGGCTGGCTGGTAAGGAGATCAAGCCCTGCGACGCCTGTTTGACATGTAGGGAAACAAAGGAATGCCACATAAAGGACGACTTCCCACCCATATTTGACAAGATGGTTGAGGCAGATGGGATCATCCTTGCCTCGCCTGTGTACTACGGTTCAGCCACACCAAAGATTATGGCATTGATCGCTAGGGCGGGCTATGTGTCAGGTGCGAGGGGGAGGGTCTTCGAGAACAAGGTGGGCGGGCCCATGGTGGTCGCGAGGAGAGCCGGCCAAAACTTCACCTTCGCCCAGCTCATGTTCTTCTTCTTCCATCAAGGGATGATAATCCCCGGCTCCACCTACTGGAACATTGCCTTTGGAAGGGAGAGAGGTGAAGTGATGAAAGATGAGGAGGGGTTAAGAACCGTCAGAAACTTCGCCAAGAAGCTCGTCTGGCTCATCATAAAAATAAAATCTTAATCAGTCAACTTTCGAAGAAAGTTGCGGTTAAATTCCAGTTTTTAATAGAGAGTCCGTCTCATCTACCAGCCTCCTCCTTTGTTGAACAATGGATTTCCGATCGCTAAACAATGAAGCCCCTCATGGAGGTTGATCTGCAAAGTTTTTGCGGAAAGTTATTGAGGATAGAAGATAGTTATCTGATGACTTCGCGCTTCTTCCAACGTAGGTTCTTACTTCTACACTTCCTACACTTGGTGGCAGTTGATGCGTTCCTTGCCCCACACTCCCGACAGATCTTCATATATAGCCTGTGCTGTTGAGCAAGAGTCTTTTTGAATGGGTCCGTAATTGGCATCGTGTAACCTCCTCCATGCACAGACTTAATCAGGCTTCAGATTTACTCCAAGCAAATATACTTTTCTACCGTATCCTCTCAGCCAACAATTTCGCCACATCGCTGGGTTTTTCAGCCACGCTAACACCTGCCCTCCGGAAGGCTTCGACCTTGCTTTGAGCGGTTCCAGCCCTACCCATGATTATGGCCCCAGCGTGTCCCATCCTCTTCCCAGGAGGAGCTGTTCTGCCAGCGATAAAAGCTACAACGGGCTTGGCATACCCCTTAGCGGAGATGAACTCCGCTGCCAATTCCTCCAGGTTTCCACCGATCTCACCAATCAAGGCAACCGCCCTCGTTTGCTTATCCCCCTCAAACTCTCTAAGGACATCGACGAAGCTTAATCCGGTGATAGGGTCGCCTCCCAAACCTATGCAAGTAGATTGCCCCAAACCCTTCGCGGAGAGCCCAACAGCAATCTCATAAGTTAGAGTCCCGCTTCTCGAAGCTACCCCCACAATCCCTGACTTAAAAACATGGGCCGGCATGATCCCAAGCTTGCACTCACTAGGCGTGATGATCCCCGGCGTGTTAGGACCGATAACAACAACACGATGCTGTTTCGCGTGTGCCATAACCTGTATGGCGTCCTTCACAGGGATATGCTCGGTGATGATTACTACGATTTTTAACCCTGCCTCCATGGCCTCAAAGGAGGCATCAGCGGCAAAGGGGGCGGGAACAAAGATGACGGTGGCATTTGCTTCATGCTCTCTCACGGCTTCTTTCATGGTATCATAAACCGGGACACCGTGGACTTGTTTTCCTCCCTTCCCCGGTGTCACACCCGCAACAATCTGGGTTCCATAATCCAGCATGAGCCTCGTATGATAACTCCCTTGTGCCCCAGTGATGCCTTGAACGATAGCCTTGGTGTGCTTATCCACAAAGATGCCCACAGTTCATCCCTCAGCTGTGATCATCTCCACTGCCCTTTTCGCGGCCTCTTCCATGCTATCTAGAACATGGAGGCCCGCCTCCGTGAGGAGTCGCCTTCCCTCCTCCTCATTAGTTCCCATCAACCTAATGACTACGGGTTTAAGAATACCGATCCTTCTTCTTGCCTCCAAAATGCCTTTGGCGATCTCGTCACATCTGGTGATTCCACCCAAAATGTTGATGAAAACCACTCTAACCTTTGGATCGGACAGAACGAGGTTGAGGGCTAGGGCCATTTTATCCGCGGAGGCGCCCCCACCCACATCGAGGAAGTTTGCGGGGTTTCCCCCATACAGAAGGATGATGTCTAAGGTGGCCATGACCAAGCCCGCACCATTTCCAATCACGCCGATATCCCCCTCAAGCTTGACGTAGGCCAATCCGCTCTTTCGGGCCTCCAGCTCTTGTGGGGTTAGCCCGGTTTCAACCTCCTCTATCAATCGTTCCTTAAACTCTGAGTGACGATATAGGGCACTATCATCTATGATGAGGCGGGTATCTGCTGCCACAAATTTCCCCTCAGGCGTTTCGATAAGTGGGTTCATTTCGATCAATTCAGCATCATAGTCCATGGATATCCTGTATTGGTTGAGAAAGAGGGTGGCGAGATTCAGCATCTGGCTTCCTCTATAGCCCAGTCTTTTAGCCATCTGGATAGCATGATAAAGATGAAACCCACATGAGGGTTCAATAAAAACCTTCACTATCTTTTCCGGCATCGCCGCGGCGACCTCCTCAATCTCCATCCCACCCTCAGAGGAGGCTATGGCCACATAACTACGATTTGAGCGATCTATGGTTATGCCAAAATACAGCTCCTTCTTTACAAGTACCCACTCTTCCACCAAAACGCTTCGAACCCTAACCCCCCTTATCTCTGCGCTCAACAGTTTCCCTGCAGCAAGCTCAGCTTCTGCGGGTGATCGTGCGAAGAGGATACCGCCAGCCTTTCCTCTACCTGTGACGAGAACCTGGGCCTTGACAGCGACTGGGGTGTTGAGTCGTGTGGCTATCTCACGAGCTTGTGATGGGGAGGTTGCCAGTCCTCCAGGAGGGGTTGGTATTCCATATTTGGAGAAGATGGCCTTGGCTTCATGCTCAAAGAGCTTCAAGGAAGAGCCTCCGGAAACTACTTCACGGCTTGAATGGCGATATAAGATTTCGTGTCTTGAACCCCATCCACCGAGGCCAATTTTCTAAGAACCTCATTAAGATTTCCCTGCTCCACGATTAGAATGGCATCCATGTCGCCAGCCACCCTGAAAACACGCTGAACATGAAAATTTACTATTTTTTGGTAGACCTCCCCCCTTTTCAGAGGGGAAACCTTAATAAACACGAAGACAGGGTTCACTGACACCCCCAGCATGCTCAAACCATTTTCTGTTACATCAATGAACCCCCTGCCAGTTCGAATATGCCCTTGATCCCGAAGCTTGCGCAAGTGAACATTTAATGCTTGCCTGCTGATGTTAAGCTGTTTTGCCAATTCACTTTGCTTTACTTGTATCGTGGAGGTTGTCACGGGTTTGCCTTGCTCATATAGCATGCGAAGCAGGCGGAGCGGACGAAGCGGGCGTCCAGTTAGGATATCCTTACTCATGCGACCACCTTTTCTTTAGTTAAATTATATATTTACATATGTCAATTAATATAAAAAGGTATGCTGCAGAATATCGGAGGGACCGCAACGCATTTATGTAACAGAAAGAGCATAAAAAAGTTTTAATGCAAAAAGATAAGAGAGTGAGGCGATGATATGTCAGAGAGCAACTCCGTGTTGATTGGACGAAAGCCAGCGATGAACTACGTATTGGCCTGCATAACCCTCTTCCATGGCGGAGCAAAGGAAGTAAACGTGAAGGCTCGGGGTAGAGCCATCAGCCGGGCCATTGATGTCGTCGAGATTGTCAGACGCCGATTCCTACCAGATGTACAAATCAAAACCGTGGACATCGGCACACAACAGCTGGCACCCAGAGAAGAGGGTGGCACGCCTTCAAATGTCAGCACCATCGAAATCACCTTGACAAAATAGGCCGACTCGATTAACCTAAAGGCTCCGCTTTCCTTTTATTTCAAAGTTTTATCTCAGGGCGGTTAATCAATACGTTCCTTAAAAGTGAGAACGAATCAGCAAGGAGACCCTCCTGAAAACATAAGCGAGGAAACTGATAGAAGTGATTTTTTAATTGTCTTTAGATCCATTAGGTAAATTTATATGACCTTAATGCTTTCTCTGTATGATGCCACTTTAATCTAATGAGGTCGTTGATGGATAGATGCCTAAGATGCCTAACATATGTCATTTCTGCTTAAAGAGCGGGATATTATGTCCCAAGTGTCAAGAAAAGGTTCGGTCTGGGGAAGTGAGTGAGATAGACCTTAAAGTCGCCCGCTTACTTCTATCACTCGAAGACACATATCCGCCTCTGCAAGAGATGTATTTTTACAAGGCTGTGGAGGCGAATGGTGTTTTAGCCGTGATCGTTGGGCGAGGTGATGTGGCCCGCATGCTGAGTTATAGTGGAAAGATAGTCAAGGCGTTGGGAAAGGATACCGGGAAGTCAATTCGTGTGCTCGAATATGGGGTGAATGATAGAAAATTCCTGGAGGATTTGTTTGCTCCACTCAGCATTATAACCATAAACACGATTTGGCTGCCAGACGGAAGCACGGAAACCAGGGTGATTTTAACAAAAAGGAGGCAAAGACCGCCCCCAATCAACATAAGCGCATTAAAAAAGATCGCTCAAAGGGTTCGCGGAATCACCCTTAGGGTGGAATTCTCAAGTTGACAAGGAGCTCCTTCTATGGAAGTAGATCAGCTGGGGGATTGGCGTAGAACTCACCATTCCGTGGATATAAAGCCCGAACTGGATGGGGAGGAGGTCATTGTTTTAGGCTGGGTTAAAGACATTCGGGACCTAGGCGGAATACGGTTCGTGGTCCTGCAAGATAAAGAGGGAAACGTTCAAGTTACCATCCCACGCAATATGGTCAAAGATTCGGTCATAAAAAGGGCAGACTCCATACAACGACAGTACAGCGTTGGTGTAAGGGGAACGGTCAAAAAGATGGAGAAGGCCCCGGGAGGGGCTGAAATCATCCCGAGTGAGATCCGAATATTAGGGATAGCAAAGCACCCACTGCCCATCGATGTAACTGGTCGCACGCCTGCAGACATCGACGTGCGGTTGGATGCGCGAGTCCTCGATCTACGTAGAGACCAAAACCGAGCCATCTTCAGACTTCAGCATGTTGCACTGGAAGCGATGCGGAGTTTCTTATCCAAACAAGGCTTCATCGAGGTGCACACACCAAGAATCATTGCTTCCGCCACCGAGGGCGGAGCCGCCCTTTTCCCCGTTTCATACTATGGACGAGAGGCCTTCATGGCGCAAAGCCCCCAGTTGTACAAGGAGCAACTGGTTATGGATTTCGAGAGGGTTTTTGAAATTGGGCCCTTCTTCAGGGCGGAGGAGTCCCATACCAGACGCCACCTGAGCGAGTTCATTTCAATTGATATTGAGGAGGCATTTGCCACCGCAGATGATGTGATGGGGGTTCTGGAAGAACTTATGCATCACACGTGCCTGGTCATAAAGGAGTCTTGCCAAAAAGAGTTGAAAATTCTGAGACATAGGGTTGAAGTGCCGAAGACGCCCTTCAAACGTTTCACCTACGATGAAATAATTAAGGAGTTGAGGCAGGAGGGGGTCGAGGTTCCATGGGGTGAGGACATCCCCACCCCCGCGCTTAGAACACTGGGCAGGCTTCATCCCTACTTCTACTTCATCACCGACTGGCCAACCAAATCTAAACCTTTTTATTTAAAACCTCGAGACGACAACCCGGATTTATGTGAGGCGTTTGACCTCATGTGGCGTTGGATAGAAATCGCCTCCGGAGGTTCTCGTGTCAACTCCAAGGACCTCCTGATTAAGAGGCTGACGGAGCAAGGACTACGCCCTGAATCGTTCAAGTATCACCTGCAGGTGTTCGATTATGGCATGCCCCCTCATGCGGGATGGGCTGCAGGTCTCGAACGATTGATGATGATGCTTACCGGAAAACACAACATACGCGAAGTCACGCTTTTTCCAAGAGATCGCTTTAGGCTTACACCTTAAAAACCCGCTTTTATCGGGTCCTGTGGCTTCATAAATTCCCGCAAAAGTATGGTTGCATACGAACCCCTGTTTAACATGAAATCCAAGCTTATTTTGCGCTTAGAGGCATTTGCAGAATCCTGAGACGCCATTTCAATGGTAAGGTTGATCATTGGCGCTAAAATGGTCCGTAATCCGCCTGCAGCACTTATTTCAGGCATGGGCGAAATTCGAAAATCCTTGGGAGCCACTTTTTCCATTTCAAGTATGCTTTTTTCAATCTCACCCTGTGACCCATTCGATGCTTTTTGCCTAAAGCCTGCGAGTGGGATGGCAATCCGCGCTCTGCCCTCTTCTAATGCTTCCCTAATATCCGAACGAGACTGGGCGGTCACTTGTGTGGACTCGGATGTTGGTAACCCATGGCTGTCAAGCTTCACGACATGGTCTCCAACCTGAGCCTCATTCATGGGGATGCCTCCCTGAATCCTTTGACTGAGGAATCGGTTAAAAAGATAGGCTTGATAGGCTTGAACGAAGAGCTTCCGCAACTTTAAGGGTAGCCTTCGGAAAGCGCCCACATAGTCCCTCGGTTGTTTTGACAGGTGGCCGAGCATCAGACGTTCATACTCGAGATGCCTCGGAAAATAGCGTGTTGCCGCCCTAAAGTCTCTCGTGTCTTGTAGCTGTTGTCGTGCCTCTCTTGCCTCTGGATGCTCATGCGGGCTTGGCTGAGCAAGGAAGGTGAGCGCCGCCTTTTCCAATTCTCCCCGCACCAATGAGCTGCCTACCAAGTGGGTGATGGGTCGAAGGGTGCCGAAGCGTTGATGCCCGAAAAAGTTGGGAAACCCACCTAAATACGACAACTCCTTTTGCACATTTTCGACTCGCTGTTTAATCGCGGAGGAGGAGTGAGTAATTCCTCTGACAGAGATGTGAAATTGATTACCCCAGAGGTGGTGGGGGGAGATCTTTTCATTAGAAAAACGTAGTGGGTAAAGGATGAGATCCCTGACCCTCAATCTTGAAACCCGCTCACGTGAGACGCCTCCTATGCTGATGTGCTGGGCGGTGACAGCCTTTGCATCCTTTATGCCGGCCATTTGGATGCTCTCATAGCTTATTCCTAAGCGCTTCGAAACCTCCTTAATGGCAAGAAGCGTGTCCCAGTCTCGTTTCACCAAAACGCACGTTAGATAGCGCCCACTCACGCTGGGTTGCTCGGTTTTAATCGGTTGAACCTCTGCCCTTGACCCATCCACCAGGATTTCTTCAACAATGAAGTCTTCGGGGACTTGACGGATTCTCCCCCCAATCCCCAACGACTTAGAGGCATAAACCTCTATGCCAAGCCCCCTCTCCAGCCTAGAAACCCTCAAGCAATTCGCCTCATAGAAGGTTGAGTTTCCCTGTTACCTTATCTATTTGATGAGTGGGTGCGGGACCAATCCCTAAGCATGTGATGGTGCCCGGAGGTAGCTCGGTCAAACCCTTATCTATAATTAAAGCAGACGGCAACTTTAGCTTCTGGGCTGTTTTCTCCAGCCCGAGAAGTTCCTGTTCAGATCCTGCCTTCGCGGCTATTTTGCACTGTCCCTCCTCCATCCAAGCATCCCACCAGTCGGGATACTTTTTCCTTGCTTCCTCAGCCGCTGAAACTGCCGCATGCCCAGCTTGAGCTGCCATCTTCCCCTTGCTCATTTTTAGGTCAACTCGAAGAATGATTACTTGCTTGTACGTAAACTCGGGCATATCGAATCTCAATTATCTCAAATGCATTTAAATTTTGAGCTGCTATTTGGCAGGGTTTAATCTTTCCATCTTGGGGCTGAATAGTGATGAAAACACGAAATATAACGCTGTGATTATGGTTGCTGGATGCCGGGCCATGCGGATCAGCGATCTTCCCTCAAAATCTATGTCTGCCGCCTCCTCAAGTATTCTGTTCACCTCCGATTTTGCACATACATCGATGATTTTGTCGATTCTGTTGTCAGATAGTCGGTTGAACACCCTCCTTATTTGATACATCACCGCCATGTCAAAACCGATTATCTCCTTCCATCGGGACTGGTAACTTGACAGAGATGATTTGGAAAAATCGTTGCTTTCTAAGGCTTCATATGCCACTTCACCTGCGATCTTGGAGCATAACAATCCAGGGATGAGGCCGCCTCCGGTTGTTGGTTTAACCTGTGAGGCTGCGTCCCCTACGATGAGGAACCCATTCGAATATGTTTTTGGGATGGCCCCTCCAAGCGGAATGGGATGTAAGGAGAGGTCGGTGATACTGCTTTTTCTCAATTTTTTGGATGCTATAGGGTGTTCCCGCATGAAACGCTGCAAATATTCCCGTGGGTCGCCCATCCCGGTGGCTAGCCCCACCTTGGCTGAACCGTCCCTTTTGGGAATGATCCACGCAAAATGGCCAGGCGCGAATTTTCGGCCAAAATACACCTCAACCGTATCCAAGTTTACTTTATCCACATAATCGACTTCCACTTGAATGGCGTTGACCACCATGGACCTGTTGAGCGTTTGTAGCCCAGCCCTCTTCAGGAGGATGGACGAGCACCCTTCAGCATCTATCACCATCTCAGATGCCAGAGCCTCCTTGATCCCTCCCCTTAAAATGGTAACCCCTTTGACAAAGCCTGAAGAAAGAAGAGGCGATTCGGCCCTCGACCCTAAGAGGTATTGCACCCCGGCCTTCATAGCAAGATCCGCGAGGTGCTTATCAAACAATTTCCTGTTAACTACAAGGCTCACGGGAGAGGCGCGTCTGATCTCCAATTCTTCACCTGACGGCGAGTGAAAAACCGCACCCCTGATCTCGTTCTCAATGATCCTTTGTGGTAAGTCTAGTCCCAAAAATTTTAAGCCACTTATACTTACATGACCCGCACAGTGCGCGGGAAACCCTATCTCCCTATGCTCCTCGCACACTACAACCTCTGCACCCAGTTTCGCCGCTGTCAAAGCCGAAAAGGAGCCGCACGGGCCAGCCCCGACGACAACGATGTCAGCCTTTACATTCACATATTTTCCTCATTGCTCGGTCAATCATGAGTATGAGGCACAGCCTTTTAATAATGTCGCCACACTTAACCATCCTTTAAAACATAGCACATATAAGGAGGTACCTCTATATCGGGTCGCCTCGAGGTGGTAATGTGAGCGAGAGATTGAGCGTCACCGTGCCCACGTGCACTTCATGCCACCGAATTATCGCCCCGGGGGCAGAGGCAACAAAATTCCCATGCCCAAACTGTGGGGAAATAACGATTTGGCGTTGCTCTAAATGCCGAAGGTTTGGGAGAACCTACCGCTGTCCTAAGTGTGGTTTTGAGGGACCTTGAGGGGGATGATGCATGACAAAGGTCGTGGTTTCCATGAAAATCTTTCCATCCGACATCACGATCAACCTTAATTCGTTAAAAGAGAAAGTGAAGAGTAGCTTGCCAGAGTATGCTTCGGTTCACAAATTTGTTGAGGAGCCCATAGCCTTCGGTCTCGTCGCCTTGATTGCGTACATTGTTTTCCCTGAGGAAAAATCTGGTGGTTTGGATGATGTGGAGAAACATCTACGAAATATCGATGGAATAAGTGAAATAGAAATCTTGATGATGTGGAGGGCCTAGTGTTCGCTGCCTCCAGCATTTCACGCTTTCAAGAAGTGACGCTAACTTTTATCCGATTATCTCCGCCCAGCTTCCCAAGGCTTGACCAGGCACACCCTTATTGAAACGAGCCCTAACAATTCCATTCTTCCCGTGCAACGCCACAATCTTTCCTCTACACCTTCGCTCTTCCACGGGCCATGCCACCTTACGACCTATTAGCCGACCCGCCGCTTCATCCGTTTCGACTCCGGGAAACCTAAGGAGGCATTCTTTGGGGTTCTGGGTTTTAGGACCCTTACGATAACTCACAATGATGCCCTTAAGGGTTTTATATAATGCTCTCTCGTGACTATTCACCCAGCTTCCTCCTTTATCTGTAGCTTTGGCCAGATTTCTAATACTCTTGAGAGGCACATGAGCCAGGGAGCTTTCTCGCACACCCATCTGCTGTATGCTTCATCGTAATCTTCATTTATGGTTACGTATTCCCTTATGAACTGAACGTGATGTTGCACGAGTTGTGTTATCCTATTGTAGGAGGGCGAGTTACCTCGGACGGTTGCTCGCCGCATTTCTCGCAATAGAACTTCAATGGGAGTAAAATGGTACGGAATATAGAGGTATGCCAGGCTAGTATTGTAGCCCTCCTCCATCAGGCGCGTTCTAATATATCTTCCATTAAAGCCTGCTACGCAAATCCCGTCTTCGCTGCTCTCGGCCTTTCTTGCGATAAAGTCCGTCTCCTCTTTTAGGGCCTCTGCCTCTGGCTCTAAGAATGACTTTAGGAGGGACTCCCACTCTTCCGCATTTATCTTTCCCGTTGAACACACCCTGAAGGTCAGCAGCGCTATCCTCTCGGCCATCTTTACAGAAAGCAGATCGAAGGATGAATCCCGATAACAGTGAATCTTGATGTCGGGCCTCTTGTTTAAGATCCCCCTTAAGGCTAGCAAAATCGGCTCTGCGCTGTACCCCCAGGCGCCAAAAGGTTCCGGAACCAACCTTAACTTCTTTAACCTTTCGATTATGAAATTGTAGGGCGCCCCTTCGGCAAGGGCTCTTATGCCCTCCTCCAAATCCCTTGAAAAGTTCAAGAACACAGCGTCGTAATCAATCTTCTCCAAATACTTAGCTGCTCTCAATGCGGCGCTCTTGATGTGATTTGGGATAACCAAAATCCTTACCTTGACCATTTAACGGTCACAATCCATATTTTCCATTTATAATTGCGTAATTTCCGTTGCCCATGCGAGTGAAGACTTCTTCAAGGTCTAGGGGACCCCAACCTCTGAAAAGCTTCTGGAACGACGTAAAGGTAAATAGTATCTCCATAGAGGATCTCTTTCCGCGTTGGTTGCCACTCACTAATCTCGAAGTCATGGCTCACCACTCGGGTGCCGGGTCTGGTCTCCCTTTCCAGTTTTGGCTTAAGTCGCTCATTAGCCGAGCCGTTTAGGTACAAAGTGATGACGGTGGCTTTGGATAAGTCGGCCTCAAACAGGTCCCCGTTCACCAGCCTAATTCTACCCTGCAACCCTCGATGCTCGATCCTTAATTGGGTTGATTTGTACAACTCCTTCCTTATCTCGTATCCAACTGCCCCCTTGGCTCCGAACTCCTCAACAGCCAAGATCAATATGCGTCCGTCGCCGCAACCTAGGTCATAAACCACGTCTTCTGATCCAACCTTGGCGATTTCAAGCATCCTCTTCGCAGTTTCCATTGAAGTCGGGACGTATGGTACTTTAAACCGTTGAATGGAGGGGCTGGGAGTCTCCATTATCCTTATGGACGTGGGCCTCACTTCCACCAAAGGCCATTGCCCTTCCCTCAAAAGTAGCAGCGTATCAAAAGGCCGGATAAGAGACCTTCGATCTATGGAGCCACGCGGATTTTGATCCCGTGACGTGGCATTAACCTCCATATTCGATAGGGGCTCAGTTAACTGAACGTGGCTTCTTCTTTTATCTCCTTTGCTAATTCGACTAGGAGTTCCTTCTGGCGTCGCGTCAAATTAGTGGGTGTTCGAACGATGACTCTGACAAGCTCATCTCCTCGCCCCCAACCATGTAGGTTCGGTACACCCTTTCCTTTCAATCGGAATAATGTGCCAGTTTGGGTTCCGGCTGGAATTCTGAGCCTTGCTTTGCCGTCAAGAGTTGGCACATAAATTTCTGTCCCTAATGCCGCTTGAGGAAAGCCTATGTGAGCATCACACAAGATGTCGCTTCCTTTCCTTTTGAAAATTTTGTGAGGCTTAACGTGAACAGCCACGTATAGATCTCCCTTTGGACCGCCTTGGACTCCGGGCCTTCCCTCCCCACCCAACCTGAGGCTATATCCATTATCAATACCGGGGGGAATCTTCACCTTTATCTTGCGAAGGCGCTGCACGGTTCCCGTGCCATTGCAGTCTTTGCAGAGGTTTTCGATAAACACACCCTTTCCATGACACTCATTGCACGTTTCAATTTCTGCGAAGTGCGTAAAACCAAAGCTCCTTGTGCGTCGTATTTCACCTGTCCCATTGCATTTTGGGCATCTTTTGGGGCCTGTCCCCGGTTTTACCCCGCTACCGTGGCAAGTGTCGCAGATATCATAGCCGGGAACCTCTATATCCGTATTTAAACCGAATGCTGCCTCTTCTAAGGTTAGTTCAAGGTCATACCGTATGTCTTCTCCCTTCCTCGGACCATATCTCCCGCGGGCTCCACCTCCAAAGAACATGTCAAATATGGTGTCAAAGCCGCCGAAGCCAAAGCCTAGATCCTTGAAAATGCTGTCGAAGTCTGCACCCCTGAATATGTCGTCCCAAGTATATCTACCACTTATCCCCTCGTAGCCAAACTGATCATATTGTATACGTTTGTCGTCGTCAGAAAGAACAGCATACGCCTCCGATATCTCTTTAAACTTTTCCTCAGCCTCAGGCGACTTGTTTCTATCAGGGTGATATTTCAAGGCCAGTTGGCGGTAAGCCCTTTTTATCTCCTCCTTCGAAGCGTTTCTAGGAACGCCTAGAACTTCATAGTAGTCCCGCTTGCTGTACATTTAAGACCAGCCTGAAGATGGGCCGTATCTATTTTCTCTTGTTTTCCTTGACCTCCTCATACTCTGCGTTCACAACCTTTTCTTTAGGCCTACTAGGCGACTCGGTTCTTTCTTGTTCTGCTCGTCTTGCCGCTGCTTGTTGGTAAACGACCGTTCCAACTTCCTGCAGAACCTTCGCCAACTCCTCATTCTTGGACTTGATTTTCTCAACATCCTTTCCACTGAGTGTTTCTCTTAGCTCAGCTACAGCTTTATCTATTCTCTCCACATGCTCCTTTCCAAGCTTCTCAGCTAGATCCTTCTTTGTTTTTTCAGCTGTATAGATGAGTGAGTCAGCGTTGTTGCGGACCTCGGCCTCCTCCCTCCTTCTTTTATCCTGCTCAGCAAATTGTTCAGCTTCCCTCATCATGCGCTCCTTCTCTTTCTCCGAAAGCTTGGTTGATGCCGTAATGGTGATTTTCTGCTCTTTTCCGGTAGCTAGGTCCTTAGCCGAAACGTTTAGTATGCCGTTGGCGTCGATGTCGAAGGTCACCTCGATCTGAGGGACGCCTCTAGGCGCGGGAGGTATTCCTGTCAGGTTAAACATGCCTAGGGAGATGTTGTCAGCAGCCATGGGCCTTTCGCCCTGTAACACATGAACAGTCACTGTGGTCTGGAAGTCCGCCGCGGTTGAGAAAATCTGGCTCCTCTCGGTCGGAATTGTCGTGTTCCTCTCTATGATTTTCGTGAAGATACCGCCTAAAGTTTCGACGCCTAAGGATAGCGGTGTCACGTCCAAGAGCAGTAGGTCCTTCACCTCACCAGCCAACACACCCGCTTGAATGGCTGCACCAACAGCGACGCACTCCATGGGATCCACGCCACGCTCAGCGGGTTTGCCCATCAGATCCTCTACGAATCTCCTCACCAGGGGCATTCTCGTTTGGCCACCGATAAGAATGATCTTGTCTATGTCCTTCGGTGTGAGTTTCGCGTCGGAGAGGGTGCGCATTATGGGTTCTCTGATTTTTTCAATGATTGGTAATGTTAATTGCTCAAGTTTTGCCCTGGTCAGCGTATGGTGCAGATGCTTGGGCCCACTTTTGTCGGAAGCAATGAAAGGAAGATCGATGTCAGTAGTCATTAGGGTTGAGAGCTCTATCTTTGCTTTTTCAGCCGCCTCCTTAAGCCTTCGCATGGCCATCATATCATTGCTAAGGTCGATGCCAGTCTGCTCACGAAAATCGTTGAGAAGATATTGGACGATGGCGTTGTCTAGGTCTGCACCCCCGGTCTTTGTGTCGCCGCTTGTCGACAGCACCTCAAAGACCCCGCCACCAAAATCCATTATGGTGGTGTCGTTAGTTCCTCCTCCGAAGCTGAAGACCATTATTTTCATTTCCTTCTCTAGTTTATCGAGGCCGTATGCCAAGGAGGCAGCCGTGGGCTCATTTATTATCCTCGCAACCTCAAAGCCTGCTATCTCGCCTGCGTCTTTAGTGGCCTGTCTTTGGTTGTCATTGAAGTGGGCCGGAACAGTGATTACAGCCTTCTTTATCTTTTCACCGAGGAACGTTTCCGCGTCTCTTTTTATTTTCTGTAAGATGAAGGCTGAGATTTGTTGAGGAGTATACCCTTTGCCATAAATGTTTACCTTGTAGTCTGTTCCCATCTTCCTTTTGATCTCGAAAATGGTTCCCTCGGGGTTTGTGACGGCCTGCCTTAACGCTGGCTCGCCAACGAGAAGCTGTCCGTCCTTAGTGAATGCGACTACCGAGGGAAACATCTTACCGGCGATCGTGGGGCCCTCAGCGCTGGGAATTATTATTGGTCTTCCAACTTCCATGATGGCTGCCGCGGAATTTGTTGTTCCAAGATCTATTCCTAAAATTCTTTCTCTGGGTTGGCTCTTGGCTTCACTCAATGGTCATACGCTCTCCTTAGGATCTGA
This sequence comes from Candidatus Bathyarchaeota archaeon BA1, assembly GCA_001399805.1. The sequence continues at coordinate 8,025 of LIHJ01000026.1, read as the reverse complement.
TTTATTTTGGGTTATTGGAGCAAGTGCAACTTTTACCATGCTTGGCCGAATGACCTTATCCCTGAGCATGAAACCTTTTCTAACTTCTTCGATTACGGTGCCTTCGGCATAATCATTTGTGGGCACCTTGAAAATAGCCTCGTGCTTACTTGGGTCGAAGGGTTTTCCAACAGCCTCTATTTCTGTTAAGCCCTCTTGCCCAAGAGTTATGTATATCTTCTTTAAAACCATTTCAACACCTTTAAGGAGGGCTTCTTTGTTTTCGGTTTTCTTGCCGGATTGAATAGCCATCTCAAGCTCGTCTATGACGCCCAGAAGGTTTACAATGAGCTTTTCGTTACCCAAATGAGCGGCTTCACGAATTTCCTTCTCCATTCGTTTCCTGTAATTCTCAAAGTCTGCCTGGAGGTACATTAAGCGGCTCAAGTATTCGCTTGACCTTTCACGCTCCGCCCTTAAAGTCTCTTCAAGCTCCCTTAACTTACTGATCCTAGGTTTACCCTGCTTAGGCTTCTCTTTTTCACTCAACTTATCATCTCCTTTACTCTGGAAAAGCCGGCTCTCGTCCGAGCTCATCCTCCCTCTTCATGGCCCCCTCAACTGTTCTCTCTATAACCATTTCTAGGCCGTTTTCGCCTCTTGTAGCGTGTAACATCATCTCAACTTTAAGTTTATGCTGAAGCTTTGATAGGCATTTCCGTAACGTGTTGGAAAGGAAAAGTTTTCCTTCATCTTAACAAGCCCGTTCCAGCCCAGCCTGCCTGTCGAGGCCCAAGCCATTAATGGGGGTGTGGGCACCTCCTTTATCGCCGCCATAGACCCTTCTCTGCATTAGAATTCTTCCCCGCCACCTTCCTCTTCTTCAAGACCTCTTGGCGCCTTTTCCTCCTTGGGTTTTGTTGCGGCAATAACGTCGTCAATTCGTAGGATCATAGATGCAGCTTCAGCCGCGGATTTTATTGCTTGCTCTTTCACCCATAGGGGTTCTATCACGCCTTTTTCATACATGTTAATGACGTCGCCAGTGAAGACGTCGACCCCCATTAAATGTCCCTCAGGCTTCTCGTGAGCTGACCTTAGCGCAACCATGATATCTATGGGTTGTAGACCCGCATTTTCAGCCAAGGTCTTCGGCACGATTTCTATGGCGTCTGCAAAGGCTTCTATGGCTAACTGCTCTCTTCCCCCAACCTTAGTTGCGTATTCATGAAGTTCCTTGGATATCTTCGCTTCGATGGCTCCTCCTCCTGCGACAATTTTGTTGCGTTCAATCACATCTGAGACAACGGATAGAGCATCGTTCATGGATCTCTCTGCCTCATCGATCATCCTTTCTAGGCCAGCGCGAATCAAAACCCCAACAGATCGTGGGTTCTTGCATTTCTCCACAAAGACCATCTTATCCTCGCCGATTTTCCTTTCCTCTACGAGCCCAGCCTCACCTAAGTCTTCAGGCTTTAGGTCTTCTAAGTTGGTAACAACTTTTCCGCCTGTAGCCCGGGCAAGCTTCTCCATATCCGACTCTTTAGCTCTTCTGGCGGCCATGATGCCCTCCTTGGCGAGGAAGTGCTGGGCCATGTCGTCGATACCTTTTTGGCAGATGACGACGTTAGCACCCGATTTCTTGACTTTCTCTACCATGTCCTTAAGCATTCGCGTTTCCTGATCTAGAAATGCCTTCATTTGCATGGGGTCACGTATCCTAATCTCAGCGCTAATCTCGGTCTTCTCAATCTCTAAGGGGGCGTTTATTAAGGCGATTTTGGCGTTTTCGATCCGCTTAGGCATACCAGGATGGACCACTTCCTTGTCAAGGATTATGCCTCTCACAAGCTCAGTATCAAAAAGGCTTTTACCCGACTTCTTGGTAATCTGAACATTATCAATGTCGGCGACGGTCCTATCACCCCTTTTCTCAGTGATTTGTTTCACAGCGTCGATAGCGATTTCAGCGAAATGCCCCCGCGCCACACCCACCGCCTTGCTCGCCATGGAGGTCATGGCCACCTTCTTCAGAGTCTCGCGATCCTCTGGATCTACCGCTATGCCAACTTTGTCTAGGATTTCCATAGCTTTCTCAGCGGCCTTTCGGTATCCGCTAACCACAACCGTTGGGTGAATGTTCTGATCCAGTAACTCCTCGGCCCTACGCAACAACTCCCCAGCCAACACAACAGCGGTGGTGGTCCCATCGCCAACCATGTCGTCTTGGGTCTTAGCCACTTCCTTCATCATCTTGGCGGCCGGATGCTCCACCTCGATTTCGTCTAGTATGGCTGCGCCGTCGTTGGTTATGGTGATGTCGCCGAGGCTATCGATCAGCATCTTGTCCATTCCGCGTGGACCTAGGGTAGTTTTTATTGCTTCAGCAATGATCCTTGCGGCCATAATGTTGTTCCTCTGGGCATCCCTGCCCCGCCTACGGGCAGTTCCCTCCTTCAGGATGAGCACCGGCTGTCCAGCTTGCGTGGTCAAATAAGCCATGAAGATCCCTCCTCTAGTACTCTCCCGCGCCTTCTAGTCCCTCTCCTGGAGGCCCTTTCGGAGGTGTTGGAGGGGCCTTCATTTTACCAGCGGCGATCACATCGTCAATCTTTAGGATCATGGACGCCGCCTCCGTAGCAGATTTGATGATCTGCTTCTTAACTGACAGCGGCTCAAAGACCTCGAGCTCCTTCATATCCTTGACCTTTCCTTCATGAACACCGACTCCAGCCCATGTCTCGCCCTTCTCATGGCGAGCTCGAAGTTCAGATAGAATGTCAATGGGATCTAAGCCAGCATTTTCTCCTAAGGTTGTGGGCACGATTTCTAGGGCTTCAGCATAAGACTGCACTGCCAGTTGCTCCTTCCCTGGAAGGCCCTCTGCATACTCCTTAATCGCCCGTGCGACCTCTAATTCCGGTGCGCCACCACCGGCTACAATTTTAGGCTCCTGAACCACATCGCGAGCGACGCATAGGGCGTCATGCACAGAGCGTTCCGCCTCGTCGACTATTCTTTCTGTTCCTCCCCGTATAAGGATAGCCACGGAACGTGGGTTCTTACAGCCCTCAATGAAGGTCATTTTGTCGTCGCCAATTTTCCGTTCTTCTACCAGCTCAGCATAGCCAAGGTCCTTCTCCGTCATATCATCAAGGTTTGTGACAACCCTTCCACCGGTTGCCTTAGCCAGCTTTTCCATGTCCGACTTCTTTGCTCTACGTACGGCCAGTATGCCTTTTCTTGCTAGGAAGTGTTGGGCCAGGTCGTCGATGCCCTTTTGGCAAACGAGAACGTTAGCGCCTTTATTCACGATTTTATCCACCATATCCTTCAACATCTTCTCTTCCTCTTGGAGGAAGGCCTCCATCTGCTCTGGGCTCTCAATGTTGATTTTGGCGTCGAACTCGGTCTTCTCCACTTCCAGCGCACAGTCTAGTAAGGCGATTTTGGCGTTTTCGATCCGCTTAGGCATACCAGGATGGACCACTTCCTTGTCGAGGACGAGACCATTAATGAGCTTCGTGTCGGTCAGGGATTCTCCGGGCTTCTTCTCCACCATAATGTCGTCAAGATCTACCTTATATTGGCCTTCAACCTCTTGCGCAACACTTAGAACAGCGGAAGCAGCAATTTCAGCTAGATGCTCCCTGTTCTCAGCAACGAGTTTACTGGCCATAGCGGTTACGGCCACTTTCTTCAAGAACTCCCTATCGGTGGGCTTCACGGATATTGCAATCTTTTCAAGAGTTTCCAGGGCTTTATCAGTAGCCTTCCGGTAGCCGTCGATGATGATGGTCGGGTGGACGTTTTTCTCGATAAGGTCTTCAGCCTTCCCTAAAAATTCCCCAGCGATGACAACAGCACTGGTCGTTCCATCGCCGACCTCATCATCCGTGGTCTTAGCTACCTCTACCATCATCTTCGCAGCAGGATGCTGAATGTCCATCTCTTTGAGAATCGTGTGGCCATCGCTAGTGATGGTAACGTCGCCAAAGCTATCCACCAGCATCTTATCCATGCCCTTGGGTCCAAGGGAACTCTTCACCGCCTCGGCAACAATGCGAGCAGCCATGACATTGGCGTGTTGAGCACCCCTTCCCCTCTCCCTGGTAGACCCCTCTTTCAAGATGAGGACAGGTGTTCCGGCAAGTTCAGGGGTTGCGGACATTTAAACACCTCCCTTCCTCATTTTCACACTTATAGTTTTATCCTTTTGCAGAAATTTTAGAACTTCTTAATAAACGTATCGAGAAATGGTTCTGTTGAATCTTCGGGACTTGAAGAGTTTTAAATAACACGTTGTGTTTTATTCTTGCCGATATGTGGCTGTTTGTAGAGCTGAATGGCTTGTGAGCTTCGGATGGAAAGCGTGGATAAAAGACATCCGAAGGGATTAGAGGATGGGAGCCTACGCCAAGATGAATGGGTGCGGTTCGCCCATAATAGCCCCTCACGTGTAGCCGTGAGCCGACCCTTAAACAAGGCGGGTAGCAGAAGAGGGGAAGTTGAGTCCCGAAGATTCAACGGAACCCGAGAAATGCTTCCTTCATAGCACGCATGTTCCCGTAAAAGTTTTAAAAAGGTGGAGGAACAGAAAACCTAAATGAAGCCATGTATGTAGATATAGGAAGATTAACCTTTCCTGGATAAGGCAATCAAATCTGAGGAAGGTGAAGGCGTGACCGAGGCTCAATTGAGGGTAGGAGACGCCAAACAACGCGATGTGGGGAGGGGAATCGCCAGGATAGATCAGAGAACCATGCAAAAATTGGGCATCTCCGCGGGCGATGTAATTGAGATTGTGGGGAAAAGAACCACAGCGGCGATCGCTTGGCCAGCCTACTCTGAGGATCAGAATCAAGGGATCATACGGATTGATGGATTCACCCGCAAGAACGCCAGCGTGGCCATAAACGAGTATGTGACGGTTCGTCCAGGAAGTGTGAAGAACGCAACGAGCGTTGTCTTGGCTCCTATTGATATGCGATTGAATGTGGATGAGGACTTTACTAATTTTGTGAAGAACAGGCTGATGGAGAGGACCCTTGTGAAGGGTGACACCACCCTTGTCATGATGCTGGGTCAAGCCATACCCTTCACCGTCACCAAAACCCGCCCAGATGGAATCGTCAGAATGACGTACGAAACAAACCTACAAATCATGAATGAACCAGTTCCCGAAGCCAAAGGAGTGGCACGCACCACCTATGAAGACATCGGTGGGCTCCATGAGGAGATCCAACGCATACGAGAAATGGTTGAGCTCCCCCTGCGGCATCCAGAGCTCTTCCAAAGGCTCGGGATAGAGCCCCCAAAAGGAGTTTTGCTCCACGGACCACCTGGCTGCGGAAAAACCCTACTCGCGAGGGCAGTGGCAAACGAGTCAGAGGCCAACTTCTTCTCCATCAATGGCCCGGAGATCATGAGCAAGTTTTACGGTGAGTCAGAGGCTAGGCTCCGTGAGATGTTTCAGCAGGCTCAGCAAAATGCGCCAAGCATCATCTTCATTGATGAGTTGGACGCCATCGCACCCAAGAGGGAGGAGGTCACCGGCGAGGTGGAGAGGAGGGTGGTTGCCCAACTTCTCGCGTTGATGGATGGATTGGCCGGAAGGGGAAACGTCATCGTGATTGGCGCCACAAACAGGCCCGGTGCATTAGACCCCGCCCTCCGCAGACCGGGGAGGTTTGATCGGGAGGTCGAAATCGGGGTGCCGGACAAGCAGGCACGGTATGAAATCCTGCAGATCCACACGAGGGGTATGCCACTGGCCCAGGATGTGGACTTGAAGAAGCTTTCGGAGATGACGCATGGCTACACGGGGGCGGACCTGGCCGCATTGGCCCGTGAAACCGCCATGAAGGCCCTGCGTCGATACCTGCCTGAGATAAACCTGGAGGAGGAGCGTATCCCACCCAGCGTCTTGGAGAAGATGGAGGTTCGGATGGAGGACTTCATCAACGCCTTTAAGGAGATCACGCCCACCGCCATGAGGGAGGTATACATCGAGGTTCCTACGGTTCACTGGAACGAGATAGGCGGTTTGGAGGACGTGAAACAGGAGCTTAGGGAGGCAGTTGAGTGGCCCATTAAGAACCCGGAGCTCTTCAACAGGATGGGGATACGACCGCCCAAGGGTATCCTGCTCTTCGGACCACCCGGTTGTGGAAAGACCTTGTTGGCGAGGGCTATTGCCACCGAGAGCGAGGCCAACTTCATCACAATAAAGGGCCCCGAGGTCTTCTCCAAGTGGGTTGGTGAATCTGAGAAGGCGATTCGGGAGGTGTTCAGGAAGGCGAGGATGGCAGCCCCAGCCGTCATCTTCTTCGACGAGTTTGACTCGCTAGTGCCGAGGAGAGGCATGGGCTACGCGGACAGCGGCGTAACCGAGCGGGTCATCAGCCAACTCCTCACAGAGATAGATGGAATCATGACTTTAGAGGACGTGGTGGTCATCGCCGCAACCAACCGACCCGACATAGTGGACCCAGCAGTTTTGCGACCGGGAAGATTTGATCGCTTGATCTATGTTCCGGACCCAGACGAGAAGGCTAGGCTGGACATCTTCAAGCTCTACACGAAGGGCATGCCACTGGCAAAGGATGTATCCATCGATGAACTGGCAAAGATCACAAAGAACTACTCCGGGGCGGATATTAACGCCCTTTGCCGGGAGGCCGCCATGAACGCCCTGCGGAGGGATATCAACGCCAAGGAAGTCGCCCTCATCGACTTCCAGAAGGCCATGGAGAAGATCGGGCCGAGCATACTGCCGGACATGGAGGCTTGGTACAAGGGGTTCATGAGGCAGGTTCGAAGGGCTCAAAAGCCCACCACACCTGTGGCATAGCGGAGACAGAAAAATGGCCATAAAAACCTGGAGGGCACACCCACTTCATGTGGCCATCATGGAGATATTAGAGAGGAGGGGGCCACTAACCGACACCGAGCTTTACGACCTGCTGAGGGCGGACCACGAGGACATTGGCTTCGGGACCCTAAACCAAACGCTGATGAGGATGGAGATCGAGGGCAAGATCTACGTCTCAACCCTCGCCAAGGGCAAGAGAAGAATCGAGCTGGTCAAGATAAGGGAAGGATAGCCTCCCTACTTTTATGATAAGTTATCGGGGGCAGAGACACCAAGACGCAGTGAGGAAACTGTAAGTGTCACCCAACTAGACTCAGCACCCACTATTCACGTGAATATTCTTTAATAAGAGCATAAATGAAAACCCCTAGCCATCGATGTCCCTCACGCCGGTGTTTATTATAACTTCTTTGGTCTCCATTTTCTCCTCCATGCCAAGGGAGAGCGAGGCCCTAATCTCTTCAAGTTCCCTCTCAGAAGAGACCTGGACGAATACAAGGAGGGGGACACATCATCACTAAGAACCCTGAGGACATTAGAAGGCTAGATGCGAGCCTTACAAAACTGTATACGAGTAGCCCATTGTCACCATGTTTTAAGGATAAATACTTATAATGTTGTTTTAGGTAGTGGTGCGAGCCTTGGGCGTGAACCTTAGGGACTTGGTTCCCCAAAACAAACGTGGATCTCAAGAGCTTAAGCGGAAGGTCCATAGCCATCGACGCTTACCAACGCCCCATATCAATTTCTCGTCATAACTAAGAGATGGATAGAGACGAGAGATCGATTGAACTAAGTCAAAGTTTTAGAAGATAAGTATAATAAAGGCATCAAGTCTTTTTAACTTGCTAAAATTCGAGTGAACATGATTGGAAACCGATTTAGCCGATGTTTATAAAATCCTTTTTACCGATTCACAAGGGTGCAGAATTATTAGAGCCAATCTTTCTCAAGGAATTATGCTGAAAATACGGAATACCATCAAAATGAAGTATACCTCTTTCATGAAGATGGCCGAAAAGGAGAATTTTCCGTATTGTAAAGAACAATGGTATACGCCATTAAAAACTTGGATTAGAGAGAATGAAAAGTATCGCTCGGCTATCCCTCCGTACCAATTAAAAAAAGTTATGACATGTTTAGGCATAGAATTTGAAAAAATCCTACAA
>LIHJ01000033.1:7609-34982 GCA_001399805.1 Candidatus Bathyarchaeota archaeon BA1 | reverse complement strand
GATGGTTGCTTCCGCAGCATCCACCATAAAGATTGTGGGTGTTGGAACCCCAGCCTCCTTTGCCCTATGAATAAGCTGGGGCTCATGCAGGGTTCGTTGTATCCTAATTTCCCTATCCAACTCTGGGATGCGATACCCCTTCGACAATCGCCGCTTCATTATCACATCGCGATTATGCCACTCTTCAAGGAATAAATTAGCCTCCGCACCCTTCTTTATAAGCACGGCTAGCTCCCAACCCATGGCGCATAAACCTCATCCAGCCGCCACCTCAACTTCACGAGGCTCTCCTCAATGGGAATCGTCATGCCGTGCTGAAAGGCGAGAACCCCCGTCCAAGCGATCATGGCGCCATTGTCTAGGGCATACTCCTTAGGAACCACGCAGAATCGAGCATTGTGTTCCTCAGCAATCACCTCAAGCATCGATTGTAGCCTTTTATTCGCTGCAACCCCTCCCGTTAAGAGAACCTCTGGCTTCTCCGTGTGGGCCAGAGCCCTTTCCGTGACCTCGGCGAGCATGGAGAACGAGACCTCCTGAAGGCTGAGGCACAGGTCCTCTAGGCGATGTTTTCCCCTGTGGAGTAGTTGTATGGCCGCTGTGAGAAGCCCGCTGAAGGATAGGTCCATCCCCTTCACCGTGTAGGGCAGTGGAATAAAGGTTTGACCACGACTCGCCAATTGCTCAACCATGGCTCCGAAGGGTGTTCCCATCCTCTGACGCAGACCCGCCTCCCGGGCGAAAACATCGAGGCAGTTCCCCACCGCTATATCGAGGGTCTCGCCAAAAACACGATACCTCCCAGCCTCAAAGGCAGAGACTATGGTGTTTCCCCCAGAAACATAGAGGGTAACGGGATCCCTTGCCCCAGTTATGAGCTTCCCTATCTCAATGTGCGCGACGCAATGATTAACCCCCACCAACGGAACGCGGAGATAGGAGGCCAGGGCACGGGCTGCGGTTGCGCCTGTTCGGAGGCAAGGACCTAAGCCTGGTCCTTGAGAGAAGGCAACAACACTAATCTCTTGAGGCTTTATCCCTGCCCCTTTGAAGGCTTGTCCCAAAACCCCTCCGGCAACCTCCGCATGATGTCTAGCTGCCTCCCGCGGGTGGATGCCACCTTCCTCGGGCATGTAAGCGCTAATCACATTGGCAAGAACCCTACCATCAAACGAGAGAATCCCCACACTAAAATCATCCGCTGTGGCTTCAATGCCGAGGCAGTATTTTTCTTTTAGGTTCTTCTTGGTATGGATGGTCTTTCCCTGTATAGGGTTAGTATTTCTCTTGCTCTTCTTTTTTTCTCTGGGTGGGCTAAGTGGGGTTCTGTTAGGAGGCAAATCATAACGGCTCTGGCTGAAGCCACCCAAGTTTCGTAGCTCAAAGCATAACCTCTCATTCTAATATCTCATACGTATTTTATTGATACTGTTGTGTGCCACATATTTGCGATTTCCTCTATTAGTTCGTATGTGCGGGTTTTGATGCCCATTCTTGGTCTGTAGTATTCCCACCTGTAGAGCCACCTGTCTATTTTCCTTACTTTGTCGGCTACGTATGGCTGGCGGACTACTATTGTTCCTTCGAAGTCTATGGCTTTTGCTGTTCCCCAAGGCTCTGCTTCAACTTCTAGGAGTTTAGGCATTGTGTAGGCGAAGCCCTCAACTGTCACTTTTTCCTCTCTTCTTCTCAATTCTCTTGCCTGTGTGCGTTGTTTTATGGCTTTTTGTATAATGTCTTCTGGGACTCCCCAACTTCTCCATTTGGCTAATGTTTTAGGCTTAACAGCCACTAACTCTTGAATAGGATTAAAAAATCCTCGATGCCTTTGCTCGCATTCAGGAAATGGACATAGGTTTTTAAGGTAGCCATGGACACCGCTCACTCATTTTTCACCACTCTCCTGCCCCGTCTTATTTCATCCAGTTCAAAAGCAACTTCACGTAACCTTTCCGGTGGGGCTGAATGAATCTTCTCTTTGAGTTTTCTCTCCTGCTCCTCTGTTAAATTGCAGAGACTCAAAGCCACCAATAGAGGCATCTTAGCGAGAAATTTAACATACCGCTCAATCCTTTCAATTCTATCCTCAACCCTTTCTAAGCGTTGCTGTAGCTCATGCGCCATTTTTATCCCCTTTTGAATGCCTCTTCAATGGCTATAAGTGTTTCAACCCCTCTTAGGGCGTGTTCTGCAACTTCCCTTTCAAAGGTTAACCTTTCAATCCGCTTCTCCAACCAATCCCTAATTCGCAAAAATGCCAGCGTCTCATCCTTCATCTTTCCTCTCTACTTCTAACGGAATAAAAGTTTTCCCACAAACATAGCAACGCATTTTTCGTGCGGATGAATTTTGTATTAACTTCTCCACAGTATGTATGGAGATTTAATATGATAAGCATCACTAGGCATTATCTTCTTTCCCTCTTTGCTCCAAGTTCTTCAATTATCAAGTTGTAGACTTCGTGTAGGAAGATTCGGGCTAGCTCTTGGGCTTTAGCCTTTAATTCTGGACCTTTAAGCAAATGGGGAATCTCATTCTTAATATAGTGTGGTATCTGCTTTTGTAGTTCATAACGCATAATCCTGGCCCCAACATAAGTGACGATGGTTACGCCTAAAACCAATTTAGCCAAATCAACCAAAAACTGCTTAATCATTCCTTAACCTCCACTTGCTCTTTATACTGGATTATGGGGGTATGGCTGTTAGGGAAAGCATGACTTCGGCGAAAATCATGTCACCCTTTAACTCGCCTATGCGGTTGTTGAGTTCATAGGCAAGTTGGTTTACTTTCCCGCATGTCAACAACCAAAATGTTCTCGTCGTTCTCCACAAGCCTAAACTCAGCCCTACAGCCTCGGCATTTAAAAACATCCAGCCTACCAGTCTGATCAAGCCAAGCTCTCATCCACCGGGTTGGAATAAGATAAGATTAATGTTAGTGTTAGTTGTGGACTCCATGCCAAGCAATGGGACGTGGCTGAAATGGGCATCCGCAACGTTCTTAGCCACTTCATAATTAAGTGTGGCTATTAGGTTCCACGTACCCAAAATGACATACATTTTTATGTTTTAAAAGCACTTTATTTATTGGAAGGGCTTAAGGGATCGATTAGTATGCCGAGGCGCAATAGTATGGAACATGTGGCCTTGCAGTTGATTGTGAACACGGGAAGCGAAGGCATTCTTCAATCCGAGTTGTGGCGAAAGCTGGGTGCCAGCAGCAGGGAGGGCTCCAGAATAGCCATAAAGCTGGAAAATAAGGGCTTGATCCGTCGGGAACGTGAGCTTTTTAATGGCCGATGGACATATCGATTATACCCAAAGAGAAGACCAGCATCGATCAACTCCGTCCTCGATTGTCCCTGCTTAATGTGCCCAGATGATTCCCGATGTGGAGCGTACAGCGTGGTATCGCCCAACGAATGTGAAAAATTAACCAAATGGATACTGGATCTCGCACAAAAGGAAACGGGACCTTCCGATAACGATCAGGCCTTGTATACCTAAACTGAGGTTCTAGTGTACCGCACTAATTACGTAATCCGCAGTTTTCAATGCATGTTAATGAGGAAGCTTATATAACTGGTGATTTGAAAAAGCTTAACAATACGTGAGGGTTATGAAGAGGCTTAAAGACCTCGGTGTTCATTGGTATAGATACAGGAGCCAACGTTTGTACTGCTGCCTTTCTCCCCTCACAGTTGTAAGGTACTCCTCTTGAATCCTCTTAGTCACTGGCCCCCGCTTCCCATCTCCGATCCTTCTATCGTCCACTTCACGGATTGGGGTTACTTCGGCTGCGGTGCCTGTAAGGAGGGCTTCATCAGCATTATACAGCCGACCTCTGGTGATATCAGTTTCCACAACCTGGATCCTCGGAGATAAATCCCCGATGATCCAGCATTATGGCCTCATCGTAACCAGTGCCTCTGGCTTCCTGGCTGCCAAAACGGCGTTGATGTAGCTTCCGGTGTTTTTGATCTGGGATGGAATTGCGTTTGGATTGTTTCTTATCCATGTGCTAGTCTTTGCCCGAATGCCACTTCTAAAGCTTCCTTTCCAAGATAAGTCTCCCATTCCCAAGCGGCAACCATGACGTTGACAGGAAGGTTACGCACATACGCCCCAATTTCCCCGTATCCATACCACACCAGGGGCCTTACGTAGCATTCCATCATCCTGTTTTTTCTAACCGTTTCGATGATTGCTTCCTCGATCATCCTCTTTTCATAGGGGATTTTCATCTGTAGTATTTCAGCCGATTTAAACATCCTCTCCACGTGCTTTTCTAATCTGAAAATCGCAGAGTTTCCGTCTTGCGTTTTATATGCCCTAATTCCTTCGAAGATGCCCGTTCCATAATGTATGCCGTGGTCCAAAACGTGGGTTTTAGCCTCGTCCCAAGGGACAAACCGACCGTTAAACCATGTGTACCCGCTCTTTTTCAAAGATATGAATGTAAAGATATTCTTATAATCTATAAAAAATTTTCTCAACGAGAGTATTTAGTTGGAGGTCAGAAAAGGATTTTTAACTATGGAGCCCACCCCATTAACATGATCGAGTCTGCATCATCCAGATTCATAGTAAAGGGCTATCCAATAAAAATTAAGGGGAAAGTAGTCTTGTCGAAAGCATGGGTCAAGGAACGGAAAAGGGAATACTATTATCGAAAGGCGAAGGAGGAAAAATATCGATCGCGGGCAGTCTACAAACTTCTTCAGGCAGTGGAAAAGCATCGTTTCATTCAGCCCGGCAACGTGGTGGTTGATTTGGGCGCGGCCCCGGGCGGTTGGACGCAAGCCTCTCAAAAAATCGTGGGTGACATGGGCTTTGTGCTAGGGGTTGACATCAAACCCATCCAACCAATTGAGCTGCCCAATGTCCACACCATCACCGGCGACATAACGGACCCACAAATAATTGAGCGTATTAGGGAGCTTTTGCCCCGCCCTGCCGACGTTGTCATCTCCGATGTCTCGCCCAGCATCTCTGGAATCTGGGAGCTTGACCACGCCCGACAAATAGACCTTGCCCGACAATCCCTACACATCGCCACCTCAATTCTTAGGCCTAAGGGGAATCTTTTCGTGAAGACCTTTCAAGGCGACATGCTCAACAACTTCATCAATGAGGTAAAACAACACTTTGCCTTTGTCAGATTAATCAAGCCAAAGGCCAGCCGGGCGAGGAGCGCGGAACTGTACGTTCTCGGGATGAATCTTAAACGAGCTGGATAGTCAAATAATCATCCACGTACCAAAAACAGCCGGAAGCCCAAGGCTTCGGCCGTTGAAAATATACCCAGGCTGGCTTAAGCCTTTTATTGTGATTCCTGCACCTATTGTTCCATCATCGTCTGTCAGACCAGCAAGGTAAGAATGATCCAATCATCACGCCCCTCAGAATTGTTCATTCTGAGATGTTGCGTTCTTCGTAACTCTGAATCATCATCCGTTTTCAATAATCTAAATTCGTGAACATAAACGTTTTCCTTAAGTTCATCAAAAGTTTTGGATCTTGGCGATTCCGCCCTTTTTCCAGTTGAGGTGAAAACTTTAAACCCAAATACCATAACGTGCTCATCTACATAAGCACAACATTAAGGGGTAACTGTCCGACCTCTCAAGCCGGCGGATAAGGGCTTTCCCTCATATCCCTACCCATATTTGGACTGGGCATGTGGGCTTCAGGGATATACAAATTATACGGAAAAAGCTTTTGCGGGCGATCCGTATAACCTAGGAGAATCCCGATTTGCTGTTTTTGAATACTAGTTATCACGATTCTAGTGGTTTTATGGTTCGGTGAATAAAATAACAGCGCCTTCACTTATAGCAGCTATCAACATGTCCATGATCCCGTAGGGAAGGAAGAGGGGAGCTGTTATGATGGTGGATGTGCTGAAGATTATTCCTAGGGCCAATCCCATCTCCTTACCCACCAAACCCCGGAACTTATGAAGAGCCTGAAGATGCCAGCCAGCTGGCTCAGCATGACCAAGAAGATTGAAAGAGTTGCCGCAAGGGGGCCAGCCATGAACTCACCTGTGGGAAACTATAACCTGATGAAGCCAAGTATCTCAATAAAGCATGGATAAACAGCAGAAGGGCAGCGACCTTTGCTTACCAGTTCTGCCAACTCCTGCCATCACATGGATCATGCTTAAATCATCATGCTTTTATTATTTTTTCTTATGTATGTCTAAGAGAGAGTTATCGTTACTATAAGTGTGCGCTTTCAATGAGTTTACTCGAGTTCCCTTGCTTGTCTCCTCCTCATTCTTCTCAGCCTCAGTGGCTAAGTGTGAATATGAACTTCAGATTAGCATCGTTCATTAAATGATTAAAGATAAATGTTTTCAAGGCAATGTATGATTGGTGAGTGTGCTTGAGGGTGGTTGCGGCGGATTCGGGTGCCGCTGTTTTGAATGATCGGTTCGAGCCATTGTTGGTTGTTGCTGTGGCGGCTGTGGTGGTTGAGCCTCCCTACAGAGAAGTCGGCTTCTGTTTGGCTGAGCCCATTTTCATTACTGTGGAGAATGGCCCCCTCCTAGTCATTCATGAGCTGCAGCTTTGCCAGAGCCTCCTAAAGGAAGTGAGGGCGGACGTGGTTCATCTGGATATGTCGTTGGGCGGTTTAAGCTTGGAAGAGCTTTCTCCAATTAGACTCTCCAAAATGAGGCTCTCAGATAGGGCGAGGGAACAAATCCTAAGGATTTTACCGACAATAAGAAAAATCGCCACTGACATTAGGCGTGTTTACGGCATTGAGGTTTTAGCCATTGGGGAGGACAGCGTCCCGGTGAGAATTGCTGAATTGGTCTCAGGCGCCTATGCCATCCTATATTCTGCTGAAAAGGTGGTTAAAGAGGGAAATGGGCTGAGGCTGGGTTTGCCAACAAAATGTTCATCAAGGTTTCTTGAGGATGGTGTTGTATTACGATCGTTAGCGCCAGCAGAACATGATATCAAGGGTTACGCTAAGGATGAAAAGGGGGTATTGGGGAAGGTACAAATCTCGGAGATGCCCAATCCCTGTGCTCGTGGCTTCAGGGTATTGGAGATATGCCCCCTATAGCTTTATGGCAGGGTGTTCTCTGCTCCTCCAGCTCCTGAACGAGCCTTACTATCTCATTTACCTGCTCCGCGAGGTGCTCGCGGTCGTAGATACTGCGTTGAGTTTCGCCCCAACGCTTTAGCTTGTCTATCTCCCCAGCGTTTATCCACCCCTCGATCTCGGACTTAAACTTCTCTGCATGGTAACGTTGTTCCATCCAATTCACGTAGTGGTATTCGTCCTCAGCGTATCTCTTGGCGAGTCTCTCTATTTTCTCACCTAGTGTCTCAGCCTTAGCACCGCTCACCCCTCCTCGATCATCCTCCCTTACTTTCACGCTCATATTCCATTCGCGCCAGAATCATCATCGCTCGCCTCACCTCCTCTTCATCATCTGTCACGATCCGTAGGTGTGGCTCATACTCCCAAAATTTCCCTTGTGGCGTCTGGACGGGCTTGGGCGACCGCGTATAGAAAAATTCCCCTTCTCCTCGATGAGCCTGAACAGCCATTTCTTATCCTCTTCGCTAACCCTAACTTTTTCACCTACCATTTTTCTTCTCTCCTAGCTTCACCTTTAACGCGTATCTGAAGTTAATTAACACCTTTGAGTCTCCGTCGATGCTTAGTATTAGGGGCGACCATCTGAAGCCTTGAAGTATGCCCGTGACTTCATCGCCATTGAAAGGGTGATTGTGCATCCCTGACCAACACTCCGCACCAAGCGTTCAAAAACCTCATTCCCCCGCGCGCGCATCATCACCGACGCCCCATGCATGCATTCAACACCCATGCATTCAACATCTACCCTCAGCAAGCTCTGGAGGCATCGTAGCCGTCTCACCCATCTTCCTAGCGACATCCTCGAACAGCGTACCCTAATAGCCCTCAAACCAGTCTTCTTCCTTGCCAAACACTCTCACCCCAAATCGGGTAAGATGAGTACGCAGAACCCCTATTTATAAAAATGGGGTAAAGATGAGGGAAAGATAAGGATGAAGAAACCATGTCTTACCCAAAAACCCCACCCAGGTATTTTGATATGATGACTGCTCCTTAATGTTTTGGAAATGAGATCACCCCAAAACAAACTTAAGGACAAGAAGCGTTTAATGAATCATACCAATGCATGGCTGATATAAATGGTGGCTTCAGTATCTCAGAAACTCGTGGTTGACCCAGGTAAGAAAGCGAGGGCTATAGTTCTGGTCGTGGCTCTCACAGCCTCTCTCGTTGTTACCCTTGCGGGGACCATCTCATGGATGAGCCCTTCAGAGGCTCAAGGAATTGTTAAGGAAGTTGAGGGGCAGATTCCATATCTGGTGAGTATAGCAGCCATCTTTGGAAACAATTTCATGCATTGTTTAATAATGTTCACACCCATCCTTGGCCCCATCTACGCTCTTTATGTCCTCTACTCCACAGGAAGGGTTCTAGCGGCCTTCGCGATGGTTCGTGGGATTGCTCCATTTTTCTTATTTGGGTTTACATTCCTCTTTCCACACGCCTGGGTTGAGTATATGGCCTATGCTCTTGCCATGTCTCAAAGCGTTTGGCTCATCGTGGGGTTGGCTCAGCGCCGATTCAAGGCTGAGGCCATAAACACCTGTGTATCAATCACCGTCTGTGCTTTACTTCTCCTTCTAGCCGCCGTCATCGAAATATCATTGCTGAAGTGATGGCAATTTATTCAAGATGAAAACACCTTTATGCCCACCGATTTTCGCTGACCCCTCAGCCCAAGGTACAACCCATAAAAAATGGCTAGGCTTGCTAGAGACCAGAAGGTGAAGAACACTATGTAGTATGTGACGCAACTATCACGATAGCGCCAATACATTTTGGATGTCTTATAAACGAACTCTATAAGCAACCACGCAAAAAGAACCGACGGAAGATACCAAGACGAGGATAACCAGAAAAGAGAAACTGTTGCGATTATCAAAATAAAGCCTCTAATCAAAAGGTTCAGACGCACAAATAGTGGGTTAAAGCCATGTTTGGCGAAGAGTTGACCCACCCCAACGAAATGATGAATACACTTATTCGTTGCCACTCTTAGCGTTGGGGAGCCCCTGAACCAGATGATTGCCTCGGGTTCGTAAAGTATCTTGTGCCGTTGGGTGACTTTATAGGTGAGATCAGTATCCTCACAACGAACCAGCTCCTCGTCAAAGCCACCGATGTCAAGAACCTCGTTGCGTCGTATGGCGAGGTTCATGGTGGGCGCTATCTTGACATAATTGTGTTGCGTCGGCATGCTCATCCGGCCACCAACACAAGCGAGAAAGCGAGCAACCCCGCTGTTCACGTTCCAGAGGCGCGTCTGCCCAGTCACCCCAGCGATCTCTGGATCGTCAAAGTGCGGTAACATTTTCTTAATCCATTGAGGGTCAGCATAACAATCAGAATCGATAAAGTAAATGAGGTCCCCTTCAGCATTCCTGACGCCCAGGTTGCGTGCATGCCCGAAGCCCAATCCGGGTTCCGTAACGAGTTTAATGGGGTACCGCTCTATGACATCTAGGGTGCCATCGGTTGAGCCTCCATCAACTACAATTACCTCGTCAGGTTTTCGGGTTTGTTGGAATATGGATTCGAGGCTCTTGCGAATGGTTGCCACCGAGTTCCTCGTTAAGATTACCACCGAAACCTTGTGACCGTCCATTCGAAGGAGGCACCAACCGATGATGTGATGGATGCACTTAGGGTCATTAATAGGATTCCTTTATTGAGGTTTTAAAGCTATTTACTCACCCTCATCACTTCAAGGCTCATGTCGAGGGCTTTTACGCTATCTGTTATCTCCCCAAGGCTGAGGATGTCAACCCCAGTGGCGGCGAATTTGAGGATGTTCTGCTCGTTTATCCCCCCGCTGGCTTCTATCAAGACTCTATTTCGAAGCCCCTCACCCTCAAGCAGCGCCACAGCCTCCTTTACTCGTTCTGGGGAAAAGTTGTCAAGCATAATGATGTCGGCTCCTGCCCTAGCTGCCTCTAAGGCATCGTCGGCTGTGGAAACCTCAACCTCAATCTTCTTAGAAAAGGAAACAGCGCCCTTGGCGTTTTTCACGGCTTGATCAATATCCCCAACAATGGCTAGGTGATTGTCCTTTATGAGGATGAGGTCGTCTAGGTGGAGGCGGTGGGTGTCCCCTCCACCGAGCATCACCGCCCTCTTATCAAAGTAGGAAAGCCCAGGGGCCACCTTTCGGGTGCACGCCACTCTGGTTTTATGGCCAGCGCCCCGAACCTTCTCAACCAGTCGTCTGGTTGTGGTGGCTATGCCACTCATCCTTGTGAGGAGGTTAAGGAGGGTCCTCTCGATGGAAAGAAGTGTTCTGGCGTCTCCAACAATCTTTACTATGGTTGATTTTCCCTCGACCCTGGCTCCATCTGAAACGAGGGCGCTGGCTTGAAGCCCGAAGCCCTCCAAAAACGTTAAGGCCTCCTCTACCCCTGCTATTATCCCGTCTTCCTTTGCAATAACCTCTGCTTCAACGATTGTTCCATTCGGGATTATGAGAAGGGTGATGTCGCCTTGTCCGACGTCCTCCTCAAAAAATCTACGGATCTTTCCCTCTAAGATCTTGCGAGGTAGAAACATACCATTTTTAGATGGGGCATTGTCTTAAAGCTTTTTCCCAGCTTCTTAGGTATTCTTTTGTTAGTAGCGGTTTTAGGCGTTCAATTATTCTTTTTGCCCCTTGTCCTTCTTGGGTTATTCGCCAGAATCCTCTTCCGTCCGGCGGAAATAGATGAGGTTTACATGAAACCCTCCCGGGGTTCCGTCGGGATATATCTTTCTTCTGAACATTAGTTCGGCGGGCAACATTGCTTCCCTGTTGCACATTGCTATTTCTATTACTGGGGTAGCTATACGTGTATATCTTGCCTTTGTATCTTTTTCTAAAGGGTTTACGGTAGGGTTTTTCGCCCCCCTGTTACGAGTAGGGTTGCTGTTTGTGCTTCATCTGCTGTGAACCCGTTTGGGTTCCTTCTCCTCTTCATCGCGCGCGCTAAGGTGTTATCCCTCACTTACCCATTTATCCATATACTTCTTGTAACCTGTTTTAACTTTCCTCCTACAGCTCGGCCGTTTTCCCCAAGTTTGCCAGCAATCTCAAAATACCCGTCAAACCTTCTTGGAAGAAACGTTGCTAATCCCTCCCTCCGCCACCATCATTATTGTTTGGATGGCGGCTTCTAAGCCATTTAACTTCAGGATGTCCTCCTGAATTTGTTTTATCCTCTCTTGGAATTGATTAGCCCCCAAAAATTTTCGAACAGCTGTGAGAAGCGTTTGTTTATTGAGGTGGTCCTGCTCGATTACCTCAGCGATGCCCAGTTCAGCCGCCTTTCTTGCGTTATTAAGTTGTTCGGTGTGGCTTGGTGTGGGCACGAGGATCATGGGCTTTCCATAGCAGATGGATTGTGTCAGGGTTCCGTGACCTGCCCTAGCAACCACGATGTCACAAGCCTTCAGGTATTCAAAGCGATTTAGCATCCACTTATAGACGGTTAGGTTCCCATCTTGGATGGGTTCGGTTGAAGAGTTGGGATAGCCAAGTGACATAACGATCTGATAATGGTATGGAAACTCTCTAAAGATTTTCCGAAGCACACCCGTGAAGTAGGCCCGCTCCTCCGCTGGTCCACTGATGGGTGCAAAGATAACGGGCTCATCCTTCCGCAGGCCAAGCCTCTTTCGGACCTCGTTTTGGCTTGGCAACTCATCGGGATACGTGGGCAACACGGGTCCAATGAGCTTTACACGTTTTTGATATGAGCTTGGGATTCGTAAATTTCCGATCGAAAGGGTGTAAGGTGGAGGGAAATCGGGGATCAAGACATGTATCCCGGCGGTCCAGATCTTTCCAATGAGAGCGAGGGCGCCAGCGTCTGCCAGCCTTGCGAGTCTCAGGTATCTTCTTCGCCTGGGGACGATGATCTGAAATTGGTTGAGGATGCAAACCTCGGGTATCCCCAATAGTTTTGCAGCCATCAAAGGTGAGATTCGTGTATCTGAGACCACAATGTCGGGCTCAAAGGCTTTCATGATTTGAATTTCAGCGTCCACCTGTTTGAGTAGGGTGAGGGAAGCGAAGAATGGACCTGGGTTCACCATGGTCTGCCTAAAATCCACCGTTCCGTCGGGTTTGACCATGAATCCAATCGGTGGGGTCTCTACTACCGAAAATCCCTCCTGCTTTGCATATCTCACTCCATCTCTATAGGTGGAAAATAGGACTTGGGCTCCCCTTTCCTTCAGTTTCTTGGCTATGGGGATGCAGCGGCCCACGTGGCCTAAGCCTATTCCACATGGGGAGAGCTGGACCCGCATGAGCCTACTTCCCCTGGAGTTCCTTAAGTTCCACTTCACCTTTCGGGGATTTCTCTTCAAAGATGATGGCGTGAAACTTATGGATTTTGGTTCCCTTAAGTAGCCAGCTGTCCGGCGACAAGCCGGCTTTCATGCAGCATTGGGTGAGAAACTCCTCTTCGTTCCAATCCCATTCGATGGGCACCTGTGGCAAGAGGAGACCCTTGTAGTAGCCCCTCTCAACGATCAGCCCGTCCTGTCCCACTTTGATTTTTGAGGGGTAATCTGTGGGCTTCTCGGCCTCAACCAGTTGGGGTGGGGTGAGCACGCTCACCTCAAATACGATTTGGTCAAGCTCCTTTAAGGAGATTGGGTAGAAACGAGGGTCTTGTGTTGCTGAGTTGATGGCTGACTCGATCACGGCCTGCGCTAAGGGATTGGTTGGGTATGGGAAACCGATGCATCCCCTCAGCTCCTTTCTTCCCTGCCTAATGCTGTTTAATGTGACGAAAACCCCGCAGTGCTCCATAAGCCTCGGCGATGTATCTTTGGGCATGTCTATCACTTTCCCGGTTTTGAGGTGCTCCTCCACCGCCTTCCGTGCAAGCCTCACAAGGAAAACCCCATCTTCGTGGGTTAGTTGAAATGACATATGAGTTCGCCTCTAACTTATGGATAGTATAAGCCTAACCGCTATTAAGCTTCTGAGTTGAGCCTATTATCCTTATCGAGAGAGTCACTTCCATGTGTTGGGGTCCTGATAAAGTGGGGTTGTCCTCTCGATCTCAATCAAAACTTTATGGACTCCTCCTGAATCCCCTTGCCGGTGATGATGAGGAAGTCCACACCGTCGCCGCTCATCACGTCTCGGCTCACCGCTGATTTTATGGCTCTAACCACAAGCCCCTTCGCCTCATCAATGAGCATGTTCTCCTTATATCCCTCCTCCAAGACCCCAACTGCGATCTCAGCTCCAGAGCCCACCACGGCGTATTTATCCGGTATAACCGATCCAAGTATGTCCAGCACATATAGGGAGGCGCCCCCCTCATCTATCCCACCCACAATCGTTTGGGTGATAAGGGGAACCAGCCTTCGGCTGAAGAGGAGGTTGGACATCACCTTGGCGGCAGATTTCACGGGGATGGGTCTCCCAGCATCCAGCTTGAAGAGGTTGGCGTAGGCTTCCACCTCACGCACCAGGATCTGCATGTCGGAGACCAATCCCGCGCACGCCGCGCCGATCCTGTCGGTGATCTTAAAGACCTTCTTCCCAACCCTGCTGACAACTAGGTAGCCATAGGAAACCCTTTTCTCGGATGCCAGGATCACGCCCTCGGAGCAGACCAAGCCCAGTGTGGTGGCGCCTGGGACAAGGAGGTACTGTGGTGGTTGATCAGACAATCCGAATCCTCCCGTTGGATGCATTATGTGTTGCGAGATTATTAAACTTAATCTTGACCCTTAAAAGTCTTCAGCTGTGCATCGGATTTTGTTGCCCCGATGATCAGAAACCATGGGATTCGGTCATACTCATCTGCAAACTCCCGAACATGCTCTTCCATTGCCCTTTTGGATGGGACGGGCTCCTTAAGGTCGGTGAGGATGAAGCCACTGTTCAGGAGCACCTTAATGTAGTCTGAGAGGGGTCTGTGGAAGCTAAAGAGGGGAGGGGAGGGTGGTCAAAGTACTGCCAGATCTCCACGCTGCGATCGAAGTATCGGTCCACCTTCCAGAAGAGCCAGTCCTCCTTTCGGTCACTGTCAGCAGGCTTCCTCACCCAACCGTGGACAGGGGCACTTGAGAAACAGGGATGCATGATGGAGAAAACCAGCCTCCCCTCGCTCTTTAAAACCCTGTGAAACTCCTTCATCGCCTTATCCAAGTCATGCACATCCATGAGGACCATGTTTGAAACAACTGCATCGAAACCTTCGTCAGGGAACATGACGAGATTACATACGCTACCCACATGGTAATCTACTCCGAGTGGTGATTCCTCCTCCCGCTTCTTGGCTATCTCTATATACCTCCTTGATATGTCTATACCTGTGACTTTGGCGCCCCTCTTAGCCAGCAATCGGCAGAGATAGCCATTCCCACAACCTGCGTCCAGAACCCTAAGTCCATTTACAGAATCTAACATACGAAAGATGACTGGGTCTATAACGAACTATCTGTTGATGTCTCCGTGCTCAGTATATTTGCTGTTCCATTTATCTGCAGCCTTGTCCCAAGCTTGCGAAATCTGTTCCTCTGTGACTCTGCTTTCTTCTAGAGGAACATATGTGGATGAAAACGTAGGCAAGTCAACTTCGGTGCTCAAACTCGACACGATTCTTCAGCATGCCTAGATGCAATTGCCACGGATGTTTGCCTAGAAACTCCAGTCTGTCTAATGCCGGATGCCTTTTTCCGCAGGTTTCGCATCCTATCACATAGTAGTATTCCCAGTTCCAGAATCCGCGTCGAACCACTCTATGGTCCCTTCCGCAGGATAAGCATATAAATGTTCGAGTTTTTTCACACCATGTTATTCCATTGAAGTGTCTCGGTCTTCCACAGATACTACATACAAATCTCCAGTGCCATTCACATCTGGGATAGTCGCTGTTTAGGTTTAGCGTTGCTACCCGCAATGGATAATGCTCATTGATGGAGTGGATCAGCTGGCAGTATTTGCAAATCATTATGACGTCACCGTGGATTTGAGAATGTAGTAAACAAGTATTTAAGCCCAAACCCCAAAGTTAACAGAGCAACAATCACCTTCGACCTGGGGTTTTTACATGATCTATATTCACCATCAATTAATGGATGGATTGTGGTATGGCGCCGCGTTAGAAGAGGAAAAAGTTTTCGCAACATCATTTTCGCTTGGTGAGTGATGCCCTACGTCGTTTATTGGAACCAAACCTAATTTCCATAGAGTTACTAAAAGTCCTAAAAACAGTCTTTGATGGAAAGAGTACTTCTCTCGGTTTTAAAATGGCGATGGGCCGTCTGTCCATTTCCACTCGAAGGGTGCTCCAATGCGTAGCTAGGATACCGATTGGATATGTAACCCCCTATGGCGCTATAGCCAACACTGTGGGCGGTAGCCCGAGAGTTGTGGGGCGTGTTATGGCGGCGAATCCATTTCCATTGCTAATCCCATGCCACCGAGTGGTGCGCGGATTTCAGCATCGGCGGGTATGGGCTGGGTGAAAAAATTAAGCGGGAGCTTCTTCAAAAGGAGGATAAGGGGTATAGAGAACTTGTGGGGCTGAGAGTATGTGGAAAAATCTTGCCTTTGTATCCCGTCGAATGCATTTGGAAAGCTGAGGACAAAGCAAGAATTAAGTTCATGTGCGTGGTATGCACATAGTCATGATGGGGGAAGAGGCATGGTGAGGCGCGGGGTTTTTGTGGGAAGGTTCCAGCCCCTTCATAATGGGCACATGGGGGCAATAAAGGACATGCTAGAGAAGGTTGACGAGCTGGTGATCGTTGTCGGTAGCTCACAATACAGCCATAGGATGGAGAATCCATTCACCGTGGGCGAGCGCATCACCATGATTCGAGAGGCCCTAAAGGAGGAGGGGATCCCAACATCACGATGTTGGATCGTTCCTGTGCCAGACGTTCACATCCACATGATCTGGGTAGCCCAAGTGGTGGGATACACCCCAAAATTTGACATAGTCTACACTAATGAGCCCCTCACACGCCGACTGTTCATTGAGGCTGGCTTCAAGGTTGAGCCCGTGCCCTTCCACGAGCGGGAGGTCTACTCCGCCACCGAGATACGAAAAAGAATCATGAATGGTGAGGATTGGGAGGAGCTCGTTCCAAAGTGCGTAGCGCAGTTCATTAAGGAAGTTGGCGGCGTGGAGAGACTGCGAGACTTAGCTAAGACCGATAAAATTACTTAAGCGAAGATGTAGAAGCTGGATGCAGGACGGGTCGTTAGGCTCTCCACCCTCTCCTCTAAACAATGTTGGAAAGAATGCTACAAAACGCTATGGAAGTTATATAAAGGTGGTTTTAGTCAATTTATCCGTGAAGTATGGTGTTAACAATGGTGGCTGTTGGGGAACATTTGAGTAATGCAGAAGCGGGGATTTCCAGAACCAGAATCTCATGCAGACAGAGTGGAAACCCTATATAAGCTCGGTGAGAAGGAGTTGATAGAAGCAGGAGACGACGCATTCCTTTATCTTCACAAGTATGCCTACTATGACTGGAGAATACTCCCGAAAGTGGATGAAAGCATAAAAGGCGTCGAGGAAGCATTAAGATACGTGCGCAGAAAAATAGCAAGATGATGCCAAAATTTAGATAAAATAAATCTTATGGCTATACCCGTCTTCTCTGCGCTTATCTCTCTCCTCTGACAAGGGCTCTTCACCAGTCTCATCCACTTTTAAACACTAGCGACTCGTATAGATATCTAATTCCTAGCGCAGCTAACCAGCCACAGATAACCATAACCGTGGCGGGAAAATACCCAAAGGCAAAGTTGAGTAAAACTGTTTCAAGCAGTAGGAAGACCACGGTCATCACCATGACGGACGTGAGTCCGAACTTTCTCCCATACCTTTGTGTGGTTTGGATGGCGAGAAGCCCAAAGAGAAAGATGTCGCCTAACCCAAGCATTATTCGACCCTCTGATGGAAAGGTTGATAGAACAATCATCATAGGCAACTGTAATCCGATCGCCTTTTCAGCAGAAGCCGGCATAAACTTCGTACCAAAAACATGAATGATGTCCATCAGAGTTAGCAGGGTGACGAAGGCAGCTGTGGTTTTCCACGTGAATAGACTGCCCAGATAAATGGAGACGAAGATGGCGAAGACCACGGCAAAGAGGTTCAGCAGGTATATGTTCCACGCATCCGTTTCTCGAAACAAGAGGTAAAGGGAGATGAATAGGGCTGGGGATATGATCCCTAAGTACCATTTTTGTGAGATCAAATACGTAAACAAGAACAAGACCAGAGAGTATGCACTTAAGAAAAACACCAAAATCGCCACCTGAGGAATAAACACTATGATCGTCACCATCAAGCCCATCGCCACCACCAGAAGGATCACGTCCCGGAGGCGGAGTTCCTTCCCACCAAGAAGGGATCGAATCCTCCCCTCGTACTTGGCGTAAAGAAAGAGGATGGCCAACGTGATCAGAAAAAGCGCTAAGGGGAGCGAAACATCAAATACCATACCCTCATATATGCTAACCGATGGAAATTTACTTTGCGGTCAGTGGGAAAAGCCCAACGTTTAGGGACGAGCCGAAGGGAGCGAGATGCGGATGAGAGCCCCAGTTTTTACCCTAAATGCCTTGGAGGCATTCCCCTGATTTACGGAGACCTCAAGAAAATCGTGGCTACCAACGATCGCCAGCGGTGTTTTGACCGGAACTTCGCCATAAGCCGAGCAAAGCCTCAGCTCTAAAGCCCTGCCCCCGAGCTTAACATGAAGAGGATAGCCCTCATGCACACCCACCTTTTCGAGTTCCTTCATGGAAATGTTGCTAATGATGTTGCCAAAGTCATCTATGTGCATAACCTCTCCGAATAACTTGCCCTCTCTAAAATGGGGCTTCGCGAACTTGGGAATCAGGTGATCATAAATTTCTGGACCAAATTCCGAGGGAGGATGCCCTCTTGCCAAATATGCGGCCGCTGGGGCAAAGATGTCCCTCCCATGGAAGGTCCTAGAGACCCGAGGAAGCATGTATCGCTGGTTTCTAATGTTGTGGACATGAAGTATTTCATCCCTTTGAGCAGACAACATGAGAAGACCATTATCCGGTCCCACATAGAGGCAGCGCTTCGTTTCAACAACCAGAGAGCGTCGCTTTGTTCCAACCCCGGGATCCACGACCGCCACATGAATCGTGCCCGAAGGAAAGTATGGCGTAGCAGAGGCAAGGACAAAGGCTCCCATGCGGATGTTGAACTTTTGGATTTCATGGCTTATGTCTACAATATAAGCCTCGGGGCAGATGGAGAGTATTACCGCTTTCATCTCTGCCACGTAGGGGTCTCTTAACCCAAAATCGGAGAGCAGCGTTATGATTGGCATGGTGATCCCCTGTTTAAGGGTGTTTTCCATAAGATTTAATAAATAGGTGGCTTAATGCTTTTAACCCATAACTTCTGGTGGGGTGCCGTGCTTGAAGGAGAGGAGATGCCTCGTCATGCTGCCAGGTCCAACCAATGTCCCCGATCGGGTTATGCGGGCGATGGTGAAGCCTATAATAAACCATAGGGGGCCAGCGTTTCAGGCCCTTTACGACAGCATAGTGGAGAATCTGAGATATGTTTTTCGAACTAAGAGTGATGTCTTCGCGTTAACATCCTCAGGCACCGGCGGGGTTGATTGCGCGGTCGGCAACATTGTAAATCCCGGTGACAAGGTTATCGTCCCGGTTTTTGGCGTTTTCAGCGAGAGGATGAAGGAGAAGGTCGCTCGGTACGGCGGGGNGGGGAAGCGATAGAGCTAGCGCTGGAATGGAACAACGCCCCAACATCTGAGCAAATAGCGCGGATTGTGGAGCGGGAAAAGGACGTGAAAGCAATAGCCATCGTTTACAATGAAACATCCACGGGGGTCACTGTGCGTGACCTACCAAAAATTGGGAGGATTGCGAAGGAAAACGGCATCCTCCTCATCGTGGACGCAATCTCAATCTTGGGAGGGGATTATCTGCCAGTGGATGACTGGGGGATAGACCTTTGTGTGGCGGGGGCTCAAAAATGCTTGGCTTGCCCGCCGGGGTTGGCGGTGATTTCCGTGGGTGAGAGGGCCTGGGAAGCCATAGAAAAGAGGGCGACGAGACCATATTATTTCGACTTGATGAAGCACCGTGAGTTTGGTGAGAGGAAGGAAACACCATTCACTCCTGCCTTACCGATTTTTTACGCGTTGGATGAGTCCTTGAAAATGATACGTGAGGAGGGGCTTGAAAACCAAATCAAACGACACGAGACCTGCGCCAAGGCTCTCTACAAGGCCGTTGAGGCGCTAAAATTAACGCCGTATCCTAACGAGAAGGCCCGCTCCAACACTGTCATCGCGATTAATGCGCCCGCTGGTGTTAACAACGCTGATGTTCGAAAAATCATGGAGGAAAGATACAAGGTTTTGATAGCGGGCGGCATGGGTAAGCTCAGGGCCTCAATCTTTAGGATTGGCTGCATGGGAATAGTCTCAGAGGCAGAAATCCTTGAAACACTCATTGCCTTCGAAAACGCCCTGATGGATGTGGGGTATCCGGTCAAAATTGGAGCGGGGATCGAGGCGGCGCGACAAGTCTTCCATTCATAGCCTTCCCTCCAACTTTTTGAGCCAGGGCATCACGTCAATCCTTGTTAGTTCGAAGGCTGCGACGGCGCAGATGTGCTTACAATAGCCCTTTTCTTGCTGGGAGTATGGGCAAGTGCATGTGACCTGCCCCTTTGCCAAGTGAACATTGTACTGTGTCTCCCTGTCACTCCAGACCAACCACTCATTCTTTGATGTTTTCTGTATGTTCTTCAGATATGCGGAGGCTCGCCTCCTGATGAGTATGGGCGTCTCCCTTAGAACCCTGACCCAACAATCTCTGGTGCTGGCTTCCTCGGTCATGGTGATCGTTCCATCAACGAATTAGGAATTACCGAGCTTAAATAACTTGACACTCTTCTTAATTTAGACGAAAGCGGCCAGAAGAGGCATGGTGATTAAAAGTGTTTCGAGCGTTGTTGATCGGGGATTTTCACATTCCAAGCCGAGCCAAAAAAATTCCAGAGCCGATCCTCGAGCGGATGAGAGAGGAACGGTTTGATTTAATCCTCTGCACGGGGGACCTCACTGATCAAAGCATTGCCAAGCTTTTAATGGGCCTAGGAGAGCTGCACATCGTGTGTGGAAACATGGATTACATAACTTACCCTGAAGAATGCAGGGTGAAAATTGATGGTTTTATTATAGGGCTTATCCATGGAGACATCATCTATCCCAGAGGCGACACCCATAAATTAGCACAGACTGCTTTACGAATGGGCGTGAACATCCTGATCTCTGGACACACCCATCGCCCATCAATTAATGAGGTGACTGTGGAAGGGGGTAAACGAGTTCTCCTCCTTAATCCCGGCTCAGCGACTGGCGTGTGGAGTGGAGGGGGCTCTGTTGGAAACCCGTCATTCATCATGCTTAAGGTTAGGGGGAATGAGGCAATCGTTAAGGTTTTCGAATTGAGGGCGGGTCGGCTGGGGGAAAGGCATCATCTTTTTAAGAAATAGTTTGGCTCATGATGTGGCGTGGTGTAGATGACCACTTTCAGTTGGTAGCGTAAAAGTATATTTTATCCTTGCTTAACTTCTATCATTAAGGCAGGGTTTCCTTGCAGCGAAATGAAATGGTACCCTTGGAACGACTTTACGAAGAGAGATACGGTCAAGTTATTTGTTATCCTAAGTATGATCCAAAGGTGTTAAAGCATCGCCTTAAGGAGTTGAAGAAGCTCGGCGTAACATCAGTGGAGTTTATTGGAGAGAAGATGGCTTTTAATACCCCGGTTTTAGGTAAGGGCTGTGTGGGCATAGTGGTCGCGGTTCACACAGACAAGGGAAAGGCTGCATCAAAAATCCTAAGGGTAGACGCAGATCGAGCAGGGATGCAGCATGAAGCAGAAATGTTACAGATGGCGAACACCATCGGCGTCGGTCCGCACCTACTCAACGCCACTGAAGATTTCCTTCTCATGGAGTTCATTGAGGGTGTGCTGCTTCCACAATGGCTCAAGACGCTGAGTGGGAGGGGTACCGCGTCTAAGATACGCCGAGTCTTGCGGGCTATTTTGGAGCAATGCTGGAGGCTGGATGAGGCAGGCTTAGACCATGGGGAATTGAGCAGAGCCCCAAAGCACATCATCATAGACGCGAATGATAATCCCCACATAGTGGATTTCGAAACAGCCAGCATCACGAGGAGGGTCTCCAACGTAACCTCCATCTGCCAATACCTCTTCCTAGGAAGCCAAGCCGCAAAAATGATAAAGAGGAGGCTCCGCAAAATCGACAAGGAAGAATTGATAAACACCCTAAGAAACTATAAACAAAAGCGAACGAGAGAAAACTTCGAAAAAATCTTAAGCATATGCAAGCTCCAAAACCTTTAGTAGGAAAACAGCAAAGTTAATTATGCTGGTTGGGGTCGTCGTCTAGCTTGGTCAAGGAACAAACCGCCAAGAGGATACCAGCTTATTGTAATTAACAAAACTTTAAAGGAGGAAAATAAAGGGTTGAAGGAAAGAACGCCCAAACAAATAAAACCATTCATCCTAGAAGAATTGAATGCATGGTGGGAAAGCGAGGGTACCCTCGCCCTACTGCCAAAGGGCTGCATTCCCGAAAAAACCTGTAAGAAAGCCCACTTCGCCATCACCCAACGCGCACCTAAAGAATTTCACAAAGGAATATGCGAGGCCTTAATCCAATACGGTAAGATGGATGGAAGAGCCTGCTCATCTATAGGGATAGAATCATAATGAGAAACCCATAGAAATCAAAAAGGTCATAAATACTTTAAAACCGCTAGCAAGACTCCCAAAAAGAAATGCACGAATAGAAGCATTCGAAAGATTCTACAAGGCTAGGGAACATCTCTTTCGACCTTATATACCAAAACCAGCATTAAAAAGGTAGCCACAATAACCAGTCGTAGTGGGGTCGTGGTGTAGCATGGTCCAGCATACCAGAGTGAATTTTTCACGGTGAGCCTGGGGCGCTGGCGATCCGGGGTTCAAATCCCCGCGACCCCACCAATTTTTCGGACGCAGAGTCATTCGAAATCGAGTATTGGTAGCTTATTCCAGAATTTTCGGTTTCTATAGCAAGTTTCATCGCTAATCTTGTTTTCCCTGAGCCTGTAACACCATAAAATGAAGAGCAATATCCCAAAAATTCTTGAGGTAAGTTAAATGTGCTTCCATTTTGCAAGGTACCGACAAAGATCCCATTATTAGGTTCCAATTTTGGTGAAAAAAGAGTTTTGGTAATGTAGAATGACAATAACTACAAAATTCGTTTGATTCTGAGTTAGTCTTCTGCATGTAATGCATATTGCGCAAGTTACCATCAAAGATGGCTGCTGTTATTTGACGAAAAGCCTTGCAAGTACATATTTTGCCGATAACTCAGATATTGAAGACCTTTAGAACTTTAACAGCGGATTTAAATATGTGCAATCCAAAATAAGTTGTCAGTGGTTAAGGTGGAATACGAAGAAAAATTGATTAACAATGTTTTAGTTAAAGTTATGAAGTTTCCTAAGTATAGTGAGAAAGAGATGGAAGAGGCCTATGAAAGATTGAAGAGGTTAGCTCCTTACGTTGAAAAAGTTATTAGTGAAAGTAGAAGTGAATGAAATTAATAATTATCGACACAAACATCTTCGTAAGGATTGCTTTAGGCTCAAAACGCTATGAGAAACTCCTGGACTTGATGCCTAAGGAAAAGGTAAAGGTTTTGATCCATAACGTTATACTCGCCGAAGCTCTTTCGGTTCTTTTAAAAGCTAAGGAGAATGAGTTGTTCGGGAAAGTGGACAAGGAAAGGATTTCACTAACCCCTGGGGCTAGGAGAGATGTCTTTGAAGATTTGGTGAAAAGGGTTGCTATGCTTAAAGTCGATATTATGGATGTTGGAAAAGCTGAGGTTGAAGGGATAATTGAAAAAGTTCGGGACGTTTGCATATCGGCATTTGACGCCCTAACTTTAGTTATCGCAAACAATGTTAAGCCGGACTTGATAGTAACAGATGATAGGCTCTTTAGAAACAGAGCCTTACGAAAAAGATACAATATGTGCTCAGAAGAGGAACTTTTCGAAAAATTGGAATCACTTGGTCTTTAACTTTTATAGATAAAACCTTCAGCAACTATGTTCGCGAACTAATTGAGCTAGATGTCTGAAAATGGATAGAGCTAAAATAAGAGGAAACGTAAGATTGTTTACTTACTTCTAGGCTTGATAAAGGAAGATGGGAAAGTTATTATAAAGTATGTTTCTGGATTCATTTTTAGATTTGATAGGGTAGATAACATGATCCTTCGATAGGCAGAATCCCAAGCTCAATCCATTCCTTAGAGATGAGCTCCCGTCTTCCCACATATCACCCTTTGAACAGAAATACCAAACTACCACGTATCTTTCCCTACTAACCTATTTGACCACTTTCCATCGTTAAAGGAAATCTTTTAACATTAGATACTTAACCAAAGGGCTTTGATTTATGAAGCGTGGTTTTGTTGCTGGATGAGAAGGAAGTCAGGAGGCTTGTGAGAGTTAAGATTAAATTTACAGAACACGCTCGAATTGCCATGCGTGAAGAATGTTTTAACTGATGATGTCATTTCAGCTCTTTTGGATGGGGAGGTGATTGAAAAGTATCCTGATGATAAACCTTTTCCAAGTTGCCTAGTTTACGGAAGAGCAAAAGACAGAAAACCATTGCATGTTGTTTGCGCCCTTCCTACTCACGTCGATATATTAGAAGGAGGAAAGAAAATCCTACCAGTGTTTGCTGCTAAGCAAAGCGCCTTCATCTTCCTACTACTAGTTGCTGCAATAATACTGAGCACATTGTACCTATCGCTGAAGGGTGTTCGAAAACCCACGATACGGAGGCTTCCCGCATTGGACGCTATCGAGGAGGCGGTGGGTAGAGCAACCGAAATGGTAGACCAATACACTTTTCCCCAGGCATTGCGCCCTTGAACATATTGGAATCACCGCAAACATTGGCTGGTTTGTCTGTTCTCTCATATGTTGCAGAACTCGCTGCTAAGTATAAGCTCACGCTTTGGACCACTATCAGGGCCCCAGAGGTTCAGCCTCTTGCAGCGGATACGGTGCGGCTAGCATTTTTGCGGGCCGGAGCGCCTGAAGCCTTCGATCCTGAGAAGGTAATCTTCCTTTCCTCGGCCCAGTTCGCTTATGCCTCTGGGGTTGTGGGCTTGTTGCATAGAGAGAGGGTGGCTGCTAATGTAATGGTTGGAGGCTTCTGGGCTGAATCGTTAATATTCGCTGAGGCAGGTCATACCATAGGGGCTATTCAGGTGGCGGGCACGGCCAACACTCATCAATTGCCCTTTTTCGTAGCTGCGTGTGATTATTGCATGATAGGTGAGGAGATATATGCTGCAGGAGCCTACATTACCAAGGAGCCTGTTCAAGTTGGGGCCATCTGGGGTCAGGACTATGGTAAACTCATCGTAATCGTACTGATAGTGATAGGGATGATCATGGCGGCCATGGGAAACCCCGCGTTCGTGAAGTGGTTGACGGGGCCACTCTGGTAGATTGAAAGATGTTTATGGAGGGTATTTGAATGAGTGCTGAGATAAGGCGTTATAGCCCAATATTGTTAGCCTTCTGCTCAGGCATGTTAGTCATAGCGGACTATTACATCGAGGAGCCCACCCTAAATAAATTCGCTTCGGACTGGTTGGTCTTCATTACAATCCTAGTGAACTTTGCGCTCATAATTGGCCTAGTGTCATTGAGTAGAATCCATATTCGTAATGTTCGTAGGCGAAGAACAGGCTGGCACAATAGTTTATTTGCGCTGATCGCCCTATACGCCTTGCTGCTAATCGGTTGGCCACTTTCCGAGGGAAAGTTCACGGCCCATCCAACCTACGCATACTGGTTCAAAAATCTTTACGTTCCCCTCGACTCGACGATCTTCTCGATGCTGGCGTTTTATATCGCCTCAGCGGCATATAGAGCCTTCAGAGTACGAACCAGGGAAGCAACAGTTCTGTTGATCTCTTCTGTCCTCGTGATGCTGGGCAGGGCACCTATCGGACCCGCGATCTGGGCGGAGTTCACACCCATCACGTCTTGGATAATGAGTGTTCCGAATACAGCAGGGATGCGTGGCATAATCATAGGGGTGGCCATAGGCACCCTTTCCATGGGCATACGTGTACTCACTGGCAGAGAGCGGGGTTATCTGGGTCCAGGAGCTTAAGGGGGTTTATGAGATGGCTGAGAAAAGAGGCATGTTGGAAAGAGTGGAGAGGGTTGACCCACGGATACTGTTTATCTTGCTTTTCCTCGCGGTTGCTTTGCCGCTAATCCGACCAATAGGTCTGCCGATAGCCATGAGCCCAATGACATCAGCATTCTTCAAAGAAGTGGATGGACTCAAACCCGGAAGTGTAGTGTGGGTCTCCTTTGACTATTCGCCAGCGGCATTACCTGAGCAATATCCTCAATCATTGGCTGTTCTATCTCATCTTGCGACAAAAGGAGCGAAGATCGTGGCAGTAAGTTTCTGGCCTGATGGCGCCCCAATCATTGATAGAGCATTGATGGATGTGTTTGGCGCCACAAAGGACCATCCGAAATATGGCGCGGACTTTGTCAACTTAGGGTACGTCCCCGGCTTAGAGCCTGGCATGGCTTCATTCGCCAAGGACGTGCACGCAACAGCCCCAAAAGACTACTATGGAAATCCTATCGGCGCGTTGCCAATGATGAAGGACGTGAAGAGCGCAAAGGATTTTACCATGCTCATAGCGTTATCCTCAGGAACACCAGGCTATCTTGAACTTCTACGACAGGTACAAGCTCCATATGGTGTGCCAATCGTCGCGGGCGTTACGGCGGTTGTGGGACCAGGCATTCGACCCTTCTATCCGGGGCAAATATTTGGAATACTTGAGGGGCTAGCTGGCGCAGCGGAGTATGAGGTGCTTCTTATTCGCTATGGATACAGGGGGACTCTAGCTGCACCCATGGATGCCCAGTCAGTGACCCATGTGCTGATCATAGTGTTCATTTTAATAGGCAACATCGCTTTCCTATCAAGAAAATACAGAGGGGTGAGATAGATGATAGACCCTACAATTGTCGGGACATTAATTGCAGCGTCGTTCACCGTAATGGTCTATAGCTTCTTTTACAAGGAGAACCCAGTTTACCGCTTCGCTGAACACATTTTCGTCGGCTTAGCCGTTGCGCACGCAATCGTTATAGCCTCTAAGTATGTTATCGATAAGGCTTGGACGCCACTTGTGACGAAGGGCGAGTACATCTGGGCCGTACCACTGCTAATTGGTCTCCTGTACTGTTTCTTCTTTTCCAAAAAACACTTCTGGCTTTACAGAATACCCGTCGCAATGATCGTTGGGACAGGAGTAGGACTTGCGATGGCTGGACTTATGAAAACCCAATTTGTTGATCAGATCATAGCAACCGTAAAGATTCCAGACTGGGGGAAGCCTTGGTGGGATATGGCGCATCCAATAAACGCCCTCCTCATCGCCATCGGAATAGTGGGCACATTGTGCTTCTTCATCTTCACGAAGGAGCAGAAGGGCCCACTACTCCACGCAGCCCGAGTAGGCAAATGGACAATGATGGTGGCCTTCGGAGCTGCTTTCGGTTTCACGGTGATGGCGAGAATGTCCTTGCTTATCGGTCGAATGACCTTCCTGCTTGACCCAAAGACCGTTGCTTGGTATGTCATACCTATAGCCATCGTGGTTATCATAACAGCAACAATTTGGGGAAGATTGAAGAGCCCTGCAAAAGGTTAGCTACATATCCCTCCTTTTTTCTACTAATGCTTTTCGCGTTAACTAGTAAGGACTGTAAATAGGGATAGAACAAGCTGATAACCTTAAAGAAGGTGGTTGAGAAAGCCCTTCGAAGGGATCATCTTGGAAAAAACAAACCCTTCAGAACGGAAGCTGAGGTTTGAAGATTACTTGGCGGGGGGATGTCTCGCCAACGTGCCCCTTTGGACTTTGACATTTGTGTTCAGCTATCTTGAAGTTGAAAAAATCCCACAAACCCTCTTGGATTTTGTTTTTCTGATAACTACTGCACTTAGTGGGATACTCTCGGGGTACATCTTGGCGAGGAAGGTTAATTTCAATTATGAGAAGGTCGGCTTTAAAACAGGCATCTCGGCTTTCTTAGTGAACTTTGCCTTCAGTTCTTTAG
>LIHJ01000033.1:0-7529 GCA_001399805.1 Candidatus Bathyarchaeota archaeon BA1 | reverse complement strand
TGTTTGCCTTATGGTGGGGAGGTTGATTTGGCTTGGCGAGGAGCAAGCATCCGCTAAAAGAACATTCTCCTTTCGCAAATAAGGAAGCCAAGAAAACATGAAAACTTGTGAACTTGGCTTTTGGCCGATAGATAAGTTTCTTATTCCCTCTTAATCAACTTCTTAATCCTTTGTAGCAAAGGCCTTTTTTCTTTTGTTGATTGAACAGGTTGTTGGACAGGTCGCTCCTCTTTCTCCTTGATGAGCTCCTCAACCCTTTGGAGTAGACGTTCCACGTTCTCCCTCGACTGGAGCAAGGTGATGGCCTCCTCACCCCACCTACCGACAAGCGGTAGGAAGGGGGCAAGATAGAAGAGGGTCAATTGACCACCCACAAAGGCCAGGGGTTTTACCGATTCTAAGAAGAGTATGGCTGGTGTTTCCATGCCATAATCAACGATATACTTTGCGATCTTATCGATGAGCTCCTTTTCCCTCTCCGGACTCAAGGAAACCGGTGGTACAACCATTCCTAGCCGACCGCCAACAATTCTTTTAAACACTTTTCGTATTTAAAGTTTTAGAAAAACCCTTCCATAGTTGAGTTTTTTATGATTTTTGAACTTTCCATTAAACCGCAAAATCCCTCGCACAAAAATGGAAAGTTATTCCTCAATCATTTCCACGTTCGCCCTAGGCACAATCACACGCCTTCCATCCACCAACTCCGCCTCCAACACTCGCACATCTGACTCCGTTTCTATATATTGAAGCTGGATAGGTAAGCTGACGACATGCCCTAGGGCACCGAAGTATGGTTCCCGGATAATCCTGATGGGCGTGCCAGGCCTTAACCCCTCACCGAGAAACTCAGCCTCCTTACTATACTTCGCGGCTTGAGGGAGGGTAAAGTCTTCCCGTGGGATGACGACTTCCGGTCTCATCACCCCTGCCCTAATCTGAGTGGCGCCATTGATACAAGCCAGCTTTCCAGAGAACTTCCTCAGCAATCTGAATGTTCTCTCGGCCATCCTCATCTCACCGAAACCCTCTGTGACGATTAGCGTTAATCCCAACTCCTCGTGTCCGGTGATGGCCACACCTATCTCGTATCCAACAAAATCAATCAGGTCCTTATCCCTTATTCCACCCACCACGATCCCCTTGGCGCCCACCTCAACACTTTTATGTAGAGCACCATTGGTCACCAAGGCCCCGCCGATAAGTATCTTATCAGCACACTCAGGTCCTATCCGTTCAGCTGTTAAAATGTCATCTGGCGATTCGGCTGCCATCATCAACTCACCATGGGCTTCGCCCCCTACGCCGAAAATCCCTTGGATGTACGCGGCTGAGGTTTCAACAACAACCCCTTCATTTGGAAGGATTTTAGTCACTGCACCGGGGATGTATGCCGTTATCTCCACTGGAACGGGTGGCTCCCGGATTATGGCCTGCCCAGTCACATTAGAAATATGCTCCACCGTTCCCTTCGCCGGTGACTTACAAACTTTCTTAAACAGGCCAAAAAACGATGAGGATAAGGCTATGGCCTCATCCTTTTCTACGCTGTCTCCAACCTTCTTGAGCATATACTGCTCGATTTCTTCGGGTTCAACCCCTATGGTGTGAGCCACCCTGACGATGAGGGGCTCGCCAGGAACATTGGTCCTTGCCACTATGGTGTCAGGGTAGACCGTTTGACCCTCTTTCACCAGAACCTCACCGGGTATGGGCAGTCTCCTCATCTTCCTTACGAGGAAGACCTCCTTTCTTTTCAAGCCCGGCGTATACGCTTGAGAGGACATCACTCTCTCATCACCCACAAATCTCAAACAGTTTTTCGGGATAGGCATCCAGTGCCTCAAACCATTCAAGTAACTTCTTTCTCCGCTCACCCCCATCCTCAGGTAAAGTCAGCGGTCTTCCACGGGCATCAATAATGATGCCGACCACTCCGCCTTCGATGGAGGTGGTTAAGGTGTGCCCCGGCCCCGTCCCCACATCAAACCCGGGGGCTGGCGATATTTCCACCTGAGCCTTTTCCCCCTCCTTCAACGGGATTCTTTTGATGGTGCCAAGGGGTAATCTTTCTTCCAAAGTTTTTCCATCAGGCAGATTCACTTTCACCGTAACTGTCTCTCTTCTCTCCTCCTCCCTTTTCATCTGCCCTTTAGGGGCGATGCAGGTGCCAAGCCGGACCAAGCAGTCCTTTTCAAAGATCTCCATGGATGCTTTCGGATGAACCGTTGACAGGACGCCAAGGTGTGGCATCATGAAGACGCTGTCTTGAGCCAATTTGGTCACGCCCTCGGGCTGAAAGGCATCAATTAACATTAATGCGGATTGTGCCCTCCTGGGGGCATGAGACAACAATCCACCGGTTCCAGCCAGCCACTTGACCCTCATCATGTCTATGTAGGTTTCCTCAAAGGTGCGTTGATCGAAGATATCGGCTATGTCACGAATTCTTTGGACACCACGGAGGGGCCTGGCCAAGAATTTATGATGTGCAAAGGCCAATCGCAGCGCCTCACGAGCCACGGAATGCTCTATCAACAGGTCATCAAGCGTTTCTGGGATGGTGGTGGGCCGAATCATCTTATTGCGCAACCTATTACGCACATCGACCTCGCTCACATCGAATGGAACCCAACGCATGATATTCCTTATCCCAGCCTCCTTCAAAACATTACACACACTATAACTCATGCCCAGGTTTGCACTCACCGTTCTAACAAACTTTCCCTCATAGATTGAGTACACGTTGGTGGTAGCCCCCCCAAGACCCACGCCGATGACATTGGCGTTGTATGTTTCAGCTATTGTCCGAAACATCCTCCCCTCCGCCGCAGGCGTAGGCATGATCGGCACCTCGGTCCAACGCATCAATTTATCATAACCCGGGGCATGGGACATAACATGCTCCATAAAAAGATCATGAACGGCCTCCCTGGAGGGATCAGGGTTTTCCACCTCTAACACAGGGCGGATGTTATCCACAATCCTCATGGCAAATTTTCCGCCTAACACTTCGCTCACATGTCTCCGCGCCTCCTTATTACCTGCATAAACAATGGGTAATTGAAAGCCCACCCCGAGCCTCGGCTTTGGTTCCGCCGAACTGATCAATTCTGCTATCTCCACCACGTGGGTAACAGTTCCTCCATCCGTGCCTCCAGCCACCAGAATCATGTCAGGCCTCAAGGACCGTATTCTCTCAATTTTCTGGTGACCCCTCCGCCCGTCATCAATCGCTATGACATCCATAACGATTGCCCCCGCCCCCAAGGCCGCTCGCTCAGCACTCTCAGCAGTCATGGATTTTATGACCCCGGCCACCATCATCTGCAACCCACCGCCAGCGCTACTCGTGGTCACGTAGAGATCCACGCCAACCCTTTCCCCTTGGCAAGGCATTATGATCCCCTTTTCATCGAGCATCTTATGACCTGTTAATTCCTCCACTTCCCTTATGGCATTACGGACTCCCAAGGTAACGTCCTCGTAGGGGGCTTCCACCGTTGTAGGGGCCTCCCCGCTAGCCACGAACCGATACTCATTTCCAAGCTTCTTGAAGAAGCGGGCTTTGCTGGTGGTGCTCCCACAGTCCGTGGCCAATATGACCCTTATCTTACCTGGATCAAATTCTGGCGCATGCGCTGCCAAAGGGATTTTCTCCTCCCAGACCCTCAACCATCCCGAGATGATAATTTGAAAGTCCACTTAAATATGTGTTTAGGATTATGGGCGCTTGGCTATAGTTAAGCTTTATTCTAAGAGAGAGGGCCCGAGAATCACCATGTAAAATCGCGGTAACCTGAAATATTTCAAAATATTTCAACTGGATTATAATAGCTTACGAGTACCGTAGATTGACAAGACCGATAAACAATAAAAAAGGGGAAGATGGATGTGCGGTCTAATCCCACGGTATTATTCTCAACGCTTTCAGCAGATACTCCGCCCGCCCTGACAGCATCGCCATCCTAAACAACACGGTGTTTCCGAAGTACACTCCCAGCGCAAGCATTAGGAAGCATCGCCCCATCTTTGGCGGGGGCCTAAGGACGCCCTTATGTTCCCTGGTGAAGATGAAGTAGGTGGCTGAGCACAGAAAGCCAGCCGCTATAAACAGGAAATTGAACCATCCAATGGGACCATCTTCTTGGGTATGCGCGCGCATCGCCTAGAAACTTAAATAGCTAATTTCCTCCATAAATTCAGGGTCTAATCAATGTTAATTAGAGGTTTTAAGGCGGGGCTCGTTTCCGGTCTTGTATATTCTATTATAGCAATCCTAGTAACAATCGCTCTCGAGACATTGACGGTCTATTTTATGCACGCGGCCTATGTCCTAACCCCATGGCTTCTTGAGTATCTCTCAACTGAGGCTCTCTGGACCCTTTCGTTTGGCTTGATCGGAGGGGCACTCTTCGGAATAGTGTACGCTGTGGTCAGGGTTAAGAATCCGAGGGTGACACCGATGAACGTAAGCCTCATGACTGGAATAGCATTGTGGATCGTCTTTGGATTCGCCCTACCCATCTGCCTCTCCAGAAGCACTCTGATCACAGCGAACTTGGCGGCTGCCGTAACCTACGGGGTCATCCTAGACTACTTTTGGGAGAAGTTCAGATGAGTGAGATTGAAAATTGCTTGTTTATTGCCTATCTAATTTAAGTCTCACCTAAGTAAGCATGCCACCTTTCCCTCAGCTTTTCCTCGTGTGCCTTTATCAATTCCGGATAATCTTCAACGGTTTCCAGATTTTTCCGTAAACACTCTAGGTAACAACTCCCTAACAACGGATCAACCGCCCTGAAGGCCTCATACACCCGCCTGCCAATTTTGACAGCGTTTTGGCAAATAGGGTTGCAAGGGAAGAAGCCCCTTACAAAGTATGCGAAAGGATCTGGCTTTTCGCCCCTTTTCTTCGACTCCTTTATCTGAGATGAGGCTCTGTCCTCAACGTTAGTGGCCTCAGAAAGGCGATTCTCCACATACCTTTCCACACAACACTCAGGATAACCCAACAACTCGCCAATGGAAGTCACATACTCAGGGGATAAATCCTCTGGATATATCAAAAGGTGTTTAGGTGTGGAAGGGGACGCGAACCGAAACACGTCCTTTCGGATGTTCTCTTTGATTCCTATCAGTTTTTTCAGTTTCCTTTCAGTTTCTCCGCCTCTGAATAGGTAAAATTCATGAATGGTTGGGCGTATTTCCACTTCCCGCATCCTGAGGCCCAGTTTTTTAGCCCACCTCAGGTGGGCCTTGTAGGAGGGGGACGCATAAACCACGCTCTTGAAAGCTCCCCTCAATTTTTCCTTCAACTTCGAGACAAGTTTCCTCCTAAGCCCCATATCAGTTATTTTTGTTAAATTGACGAAGTTTCTGTAAGAGACTTCATCGATCTTTCTGCCTAGTTCAGGGCCATCGGGGAATTCAGCTGGAGCGGTAAAAAAGGAGCAAGGCCTAACTCCAAGAGCCACCATTAGATAATCCTCCAGCTTTACTTCATCAAGCATGCCAGTCTCATTCAAAATTTCCTTCGCTAACTCTTCGGCCAACATACTCTGCGGCTTCTCCCCAAGGTTACTTAAAAGACCCATTAATAAATAAGAATGCTTATGAAGGTAAACATGCATTGTCACCACCATCTTTGCCATGCCTCTTAGCAGAAACATGAGGTATAACGGTTAAATCCAAGGCTGTTTTATGATAAAGCATGTTTGGGGGGATATCCGTTGGATAAAGTCAGTCAGGTTAAGGGCAAGGTTTTTTGTGAGATCGACCCCATAAAAACGAGGATCATCGAGATAAGTGATGCCCTTCACGCAAACCCTGAGATAGGGCATCAAGAACATAAAGCAGCTGAGCTTTTAACCTCCGAACTTGAAAGGCATGGATTCAAGGTAGAAAAGCACATCGCGGGGATGCCTACAGCGTTCAAAGCCACCTACCAGGGCATGTCTGAAACACCCATCGTGGCCTTCCTAGCGGAGTATGACGCCTTGCCAGGGTTAGGACATGGCTGTGGCCATAACCTGATCGCCGCAATCAGCGTAGGTGCAGCCATAGCATTAAGTAAGGTTATGCCCGAACTGCCAGGAACATTGGTGGTGTTTGGCACACCAGCGGAAGAGGCAGGCGTGGATAACGCCGGTGGCAAAGTGATAATGATCGACGAGATCAAGAGGGTGGATGCCGCCATGATGGTCCACCCATCCGACCGAACGGTCGTAGACTCTGTCAGCATCGCCAGAGAAGCCCTGGAGTTTGAGTTCATCGGGAAAGCGGCTCATGCCGCCAGCGCCCCACACGAGGGCATTAACGCTTTAGATGGAGTTATGTTAACGTTCACAGCCCTTAACGCCCTACGACAACACGTCAAGCCCGGTGTCAAAATCCACGGGATAATCACCAAGGGAGGAGTGGCGCCAAACATTGTGCCAGACCATGCCATAGCCCGAATATATGTTAGAGCGGCTGACAGAGAGACCTTAAAAGAAACTGTGGAAAGGGTGAAAAATTGCGCTAGAGGAGCCTCTCTGGCTACGGGAGCAAAGGTCAACATCAGAAATTACGCCAACACATATGAAAACATGGTAACGAACCGTGCTCTAGCAGAGGTTTTCAAGAAGAACCTCCTCGAGCTTGGCGTCGAGGTGAAAGAACCAAAGAAAGACGTGGGGGTGGGCTCCACGGACATGGGGAATGTCAGCCACGTGGTTCCAGCCATTCACCCATACATCAAGATCGGTCCCGAGGGCTTGCCTGGCCATTCATTGGAGTTTGCCAAGGCATCAGCCACGGAAGAGGCACATAACGCCGCAATAACAGCGATTAAAGCCCTCACCATGACAACCATTGACCTATTCACAAGCCCAGAGTTGATGAAAAAAGTGAAGCAAGAATTTGCCGAAGCAAAAAAGGAAGCGAAATCGCAATAACAAGATAACCACTCAGCGAGTTTCAACAAGTGATAGGGCTACCCCACGTTGGAAATGGAACTCTGACTCTAAGCCTTTGAAAATAAATGACTGGGAATCCATGGAAAAAATTATTTTGAGTTGTTCACATCT
The DNA here is from genome assembly GCA_001399805.1 of Candidatus Bathyarchaeota archaeon BA1. Next base: position 459 of record LIHJ01000033.1, on the reverse strand, counting down.
TTTGTATACTCAAGTGTGAGAAACGATGTTTGATGTGATCATCAAAAATGGATACGTTGTTGACGGAACAGGCAACCCATGGTTCAAAGGGGATGTTGGAATCAAAGGCGAAAAGATTATGGAGATCGGTAAACTTGACCCTAAGGAAGCGAAAAAAGCCATAGATGCCTCAAGGTTGGTGGTCGCCCCGGGCTTCATAGACATGCACTCCCACTCAGACTTTATGCTATTAATAAATCCTAACGCAGAAAGCAAGATTAGACAAGGAATAACCACCGAGGTTGTCGGGAACTGCGGGGGCTCCGCAGCCCCGTTAAATGAGATCAATAAAGAGGAGATAAGGAAGACCACACCACTTTTTGAAGAGGCTGGGTTGGAGCTGGATTGGTTAACGATGAAGGGATACCTAGATCGGTTGGATAGGCAGGGAGTGGCTCTTAATGTTGTTCCCCTTGTTGG
>LIHJ01000032.1 GCA_001399805.1 Candidatus Bathyarchaeota archaeon BA1 | reverse complement strand
AGTATTTTCATTATTCCCTTATAATTATTCTAGTATGAGCCATAATATGAATAAATTATCTCAAAACATGAAGAGCTAACAGTGTCTGCAGGAAAAAGAAATAAGCATAAGCACCGAACCAATCATTGGTGAAATGTTCGCGTCCGATCTGGGTGGTCACGATGAAGGCAAGGGTGAAGGTTCTTGTTTGCGACCCCATCCATGAGGATGGGACCGAAAAATTGAGGCAAGCTGATTTGGAGGTTGATGTGAACCCCACGATTTCTGGCGAGGAACTAAAAAGGGTGGTTTCAAATTACGACGCAATTATTGTGCGGAGCCGAACCCAAGTTACAAAGGAAATCATTGAAGCTGGAAGGGGGTTGCGGATAATAGGCCGAGCTGGCGCTGGCTTAGACAACATTGACGTGGAGGCCGCGGAAAAAGGGCACATTGCAGTTTTAAATACGCCAGAGGCTCCCGCTGAAGCCGTGGCTGAATTAACCATGGGGTTGATGATCTCATTGGCTCGAAGCATCCCCCTCGCAGACCGAACCATGAAGGAGGGAGGGTGGATCAAGAGGGGGCTGATGGGTTGGGAGCTGAGGGGTAAAACCCTAGGCACAATCGGCTTAGGAAATATCGGTGAGAGGGTGGCGAGAATCGCCAAGGCCTTGGGAATGAGGATACTTATCACAAAACGGACGGAGCCATCCCCCGAGCTGTTGAGGGAGCTTGAGGCGGAGTATATCCCACTCAAGGAGCTTCCTAGTTTTCTCCAAAGAAGCGACATTGTCACCGTGCATGTCCCGTTAACCCCAGAAACCCGCCACATGATTGGTGAAAGAGAGCTCCAGCTCATGAAGGATGGAGCCATCCTGATTAACACTTCAAGAGGCGCCATCGTGGATGAAAGGGCTCTCCTGGAAGCGCTGCAGTCTGGAAAGTTAAGGGGAGCAGCATTAGATGTCTATGAGGTTGAACCGCCTAAAGATCTCGCGCTGATAAAGTTGAACAACGTTGTTTGCACACCCCACATAGGTGCCCAAACCGAGGAAGCCCAAAGGATTGCAGCCATCTTAATCGCTGAAAAAGTCATCAATTCTTTAAAGTGACCCCTTATACTTATTCGATCAGCCACACTAAACCTTCATACGTCATGGGAGACTTAGACATTGAAGCCGAGCCCGCCAAATGAGAACTTTTGGTCGGGAGCATTTAATGATGTATCCTCAATCAATTACTGTGGTCAGGACATTAATGCATATAGTATTCCAAAATGGATAAGTATTAAGTAAATTTAGGGTAGAGAGCGGTGGTTGTGATGTCAACACCTCTGAGTGTTTTGAAGGCTTTAGATGAGATCAAAAGGAGAGAGCTGCACGGAGCAACGCTTATCACCCGAATAACATTGGATGCTTTAAGCGAGGCCGCCGTCAGCTCAAAAGCTAAAGAGCCAGGTGAGCTCTTTAAAGAGCTTAAGGATTGTGGGGACCTCCTTGTTAAATCACGACCAACCTCCATTTTGCTTGTAAACGGCACTCGTCATGTCCTTCATCAGATTAAGCAAGGCGTTGATAGGGGATTAAATGTGGAGGAACTGAGAAGCTTAGCAAGGTTGCACGTAACAGAGTTTCTCCATGAGATAGAGGACTCCGTCAACAAAATCAGCGAGATAGGTGCCCGCAGGCTAAGCCAAGACGACGTGATTTTAACACATGGTTATAGCACATCGGTTATCTCAGTCCTGCAAAGGGCACAACAAGAGGGAAAAAACATCAGGGTCATGGTGACTGAAACCCGCCCGGAGTTTCAAGGAAGGCTCATCGCCAAAGAGCTAGCGAAATTGGGCATCCCAACAACCATGATAGTGGATTCGGCAGTTTGCCATTTCATGAAGGACATAAACAAGGTTTTAGTTGGCGCCGAAGCCGTGGCAGCCAACGGAGCCGTGGTGAATAAGATAGGGACATCAGCCATCGCATCGGTGGCTCACGAGTCCCGCGTCCGGGTTTTTGTAGCCGCATCCATTTATAAGTTCAGTCCAGAGACAATGTTCGGGGAGTTGATCGAAATAGAGGAGAGGGACCCATTCTTGGTCATTTCGAAGGAGGAACTGCAAAGCCTAGGGAACATAACGGTTCGAAATCCAGCGTTTGATGTAACACCCCCAGAACATATCGACCTTATAATAACGGAGAGGGGCGTCATGCCCCCCCAAGGGGCAATCATGATCCTAAGGGAACGCCGACAATTGCCAATTCTCGACTTAGGGTAGATCAACATAAATTGCTCTTCAAAGAAATCGGCAGGTTCCCCAATCTCCTTCCTAAACTTCTCGTAAACAAGTTTGTAGCTTGTATCCTCGTCAACATTATTATACAGGAATTGATATTGTATGTGGTTTGGGTAGGTCAGTAAAATGCTAATTATGGGTGGGTCGGCCTCTAGTTTGCTTGCGATGAAGGTGGCTCACGAGCTGGGCAAAAACGTTTCTAAGCTTGAGGTTAAGAGGTTCCCAGACGGGGAAAAGTATCTGCGGGTGTTAGATGATGTGAATGGGAGGGATGTCGTTGTTATACAATCTATGTATCACAAGCCTGATGAATACCTATTTGAGTATCTCCTTTTGGCTGATGCTTTAAGAGACCTGGGAGCCAACAGGGTTATCGCGGTCATTCCATACCTCGCTTACGCGCGGCAAGACGAACGATTTATCCCTGGTGAAGCCATTAGCTTCCAAACAGTGTCCAGGCTGATTGAGAGCGTTGGGACAAATGAGATTTACACGATTGACACACACCTACACCGAGTCCTAGACATCTCCAAAACCTTCAAGATAACTGCGCACAACCTCTCGGCAATCCCAACTTTAACCAACTACATCAAGGAAAACTTCACACTGAATAAACCAATGGTAATTGGACCTGACGAGGAGGCTGAGCAATGGGCGAAAATCGCGGCTAAGGGATTAAACACGGAATACGATGTCCTTGAGAAAAGGAGGCTTGGGCCGGATAGGGTTGAGGTCAAACCCAGAAGGCTAGAGATCAAAGACAGGGATGTCGTGATTATTGATGACATCATCAGCACCGGGGGCACCGTCCTTGAAACAATCAGGGTTGCCCGCAAGGAGGGTGCCCGCAAGATCATAGCCGCCTGCACACACCCGGTTCTCGTTGACAACGCATTAGAAAAAATTTATGAGGAGGGCGCTGATGCAGTGATAGGCTCAGACACGATCCCAAGTCCGATAAGCTTTGTGAGCGTTGCCCTAATCATTGCCAAAGCACTAACGAAGGAGGAGAAATGATGTTGATCCCAAATGAAGCATACAAGATAGCCCAAGACATCAAAACGATGAAGATACGTGGCGCTGGGGAGATAGCCAGGTCCGCGGCAAAAGCCCTGCTGATAACAGCCCAAGAATCCAGGGCAAAGGAGACAAATGATTTCATTAAGGAGCTGGAAACCGCTTCTAAACTGCTTCTTGAAACCCGCCCCACGGCGGTGTCATTGCCCAACAGCATACGATATATTATGCTCAGGGTTCGAGAGGCTCAATCAAAAACCTCGGATGTAGAAGCGCTGGGGTTTTTAGCCATTCAAATAGCGCAAGATTTCATCGAGAACTCCAAAACAGCTATTCAACGCATCGGAGAGATCGGGGCGCGACGCATAAAAAGCGGCGATATCATAATGACACACTGCAACAGTGCGGCGGCCATATCCATAATTAAGACCGCTTGGTTTCAGGGCGAAAAAATTAAGGTGTTTGTGACGGAGACCAGACCGAGGTTTCAGGGTAGAATAACAGCGAAGGATCTAAGCGAGGCTGGAATACCCGTCACGTTGATAGTGGATAGCGCAGCCCGTTATTTCATGACAAAGGTGGATAAAGTGGTCGTGGGGGCTGATGCTGTGGCGGCGAATGGTGCGGTTGTGAACAAGATTGGAACATCCATGCTCGCCTTGGCCGCGCATGAAGCGAGGGTCAGATTTTTTGTTGCAGCAGAAACCTACAAGTTCAGCCCAGAGACCATGATCGGCGAGCTTGTAGCCATCGAAGAGCGGAACCCCACCGAGGTATTGCCCCCAGAATATCGCAAGGAGAGGCCCAACATTACCATACAAAATCCGTCATTCGACATAACCCCACCCGAGTACATTGATCTGATCATCACGGAAAAGGGCATCATACCCCCTCAGGGGGCGATCATAGTAATTCAGGAGGCATTTGGCGTCATTACTCCAGAAGAGCTGATGGAATATCAAACATACCGAATAATCGAGGAGGAATAATCAAATTGGATGGGAAAACCTTCTTCGCTAAACCAGAGGATATCGACCCAGAAAAGCATGTCATCGCCACCTACTACGTTGAGAGCAAGCTGCCTCTCCCAGAGGCAGGTGAGCAAATAGCGATTGAGGAGTCCATTGGAACATGGACCGAGGTAACCACCACAACAGCGTGGATTAAGGAGAAACTCCCAGCCAAGGTCTTCAGGTGGGAGGGAGGCAACAGGGGCTTGGTCAGCATAGCCTTCCCAAGTGAGCTGTTCGATGTTGATACCGGGGGTATCCCCAACATACTCAGCATAGTTGCAGGGAACCTCTTCGGCCTATCGACCTTAAAAAATGTTCGACTCCTTGATATCGATCTTTCCAAGGAGATCGTTAGCGTGTTTCCAGGCCCAAAGTTTGGCATAGAAAGGATAAGAAGGTTTGTGGGCACGCTGCAGGATCGCCGCCCTCACGTGGGCACCATCGTTAAGCCAAAGGTGGGCCTTGATCCGAAACAAACCGCCACTGTGGCCTATGAAGCTGCCTTGGGCGGGGTTGACCTCATAAAGGATGATGAAACCCTCACCAATCAAAGGTTCTGCCCACTTGAGGAGAGGGTGATAAGGGTGATGGAGGCGATAGACAAGGCAAAAGGGGAAACGGGCAAGAACGTGTTTTATGCGGTGAACATAACCGCCAACGTGGATAAGATGATGGGGTTGGCGGACACCGCCATTGAACATGGCGCCAACATGCTCATGGTGGACATTCTAACCGCTGGGTTCTCAGCCGTTCAAATGCTGGCGAAGGACCCCACAATAAACGTGCCCCTACACATCCACAGAACCATGCACGGGGCGATCACCAGAAACCCCAAGCATGGGATCCACATGATGGTCCTCGCAAAGCTGGTGAGGGTGGCTGGTGGGGATCAACTTCACACAGGGACCGCCGCTGGCAAGATGGAAAAGGCCGTCACGGAAGTAAAAAAAGTCAACGACTTCCTACGGAACGAATGGTATCATTTAAATAACGCGCTTCCAGTGGCCTCCGGGGGCATACACCCAGGGATCGTTCACCCAAACATTAAGAAACTCGGCAAGGACCTCGTTATTAACGCAGGTGGAGGGATTCATGGCCACCCGATGGGCACGAGGGCTGGAGCCATGGCTATGCGTCAAGCCATCGACGCTTTTATGGACAACATCCCGTTGGGAGAACATGCCAAAACACATAGGGAACTTCAGTTAGCCCTTGAAACATGGGATTACCGGTACCTTGCTGAAGAGTAGGTAAGGGTGAAAATCCAAGGAAATAAAGAAACAAAACTTAGAAGAGTTTTATGGTTGGCTGTGCAATGTCAACAAAGGCGTGATAAGAGGCGACTAAGAGGTTTCGAACTTTTTATAAAGTATATAGCTGGATTCTTTAAACAGCAAATGGCTCAATGATACTTGAAGATGAGCTATCGACATGCCTAGAATAAACTGTACACAGAAATTTATGCAAAATTCGTATAACATCGATCGTTTTCTTCATAATCATTTTATACAAGACGGATCAATTTCTCTAAGGGGGTTTTCAAAGAGGAGATTTTATTGACGCTGGAAAAATGGAAGTTAATTGAGATGTATAGGAAGATGCTGGAGATTCGGCATTTTGAAGATAAGGTGTTTGAGCTGTATGGTCAGAACCTTGTTCCCGGAACCATCCACTTGTATGCTGGACAGGAGGCAGTGGCAGTTGGTGTGTGTGCCAATCTCCGAGAGGATGACTTCATAACGAGCACCCATCGTGGGCATGGACACAGCATTGCCAAGGGCGCCCGGTTGAACAGAGTTATGGCGGAGATTTTAGGCAAGAAAACGGGCTACTGCAAGGGTAAGGGGGGCTCCATGCACATCGCAGACTTCGGTGTGGGCATGCTGGGAGCAACAGCTGTTGTGGGAGCGGGAATCCCCATAGCGGCTGGCGCGGGCTTATCCATAAAGCTGAGAGGAACCGATCAGGTCGTGGCATGCTTCTTTGGTGAGGGTGCCTCCAATCAAGGGACCTTCCATGAAGGAATCAACATGGCAGCCACATGGGCGCTTCCCATCGTGTTTATTTGCGAAAACAACCTGTACGCGATGGGCACTCGCCAATCGAGGGTGATGGCCATAGAGAATGTTGCGGACAGAGCCGTTGCTTATGGCATTCCCGGCGTGGTTGTGGATGGAAATGACGTACTTGCCGTATATGAAGCCGCCCGTGAAGCGGTTGGGAGAGCGAGGATGGGAAGGGGACCCACATTGATAGAGTGTAAGACGTATCGGCACAAGGGGCACTCCCGCTTTGACCCCGCCACCTACCGACCCAAGGAGGAGGTGGAGGAGTGGCTTAAGAAAGACCCCATCACACGTTTTAAGGCAAGTCTTCTCGAGTTGGGAATCTTAACCGAGGGAGAGGCAAAGAATATTGAACAGGAGGCTGCTGCTGTGGTGGAAGATGCCGTCAAGTTTGCCATGGAAAGCCCCCATCCAAAGCCAGAAGAGGCATTAGAGGATGTGTATGCTTAGGAGCGAAACTGAAATGAGGGAGATCACCTACCGCGACGCCCTTCGTGAGGCTCTGCGAGAAGAAATGATTCGAGACAGGGCGGTATTCCTTCTTGGGGAGGACATTGGGCGGTATTGGGGTGGGGCCTTCAAAGTTACGCAAGGACTGGCGGAGGAATTTGGGGATGAGCGGGTTCGCGATACACCCATCTCTGAATCCGCCATCATAGGCGTTGCCATCGGCGCAGCCATAACCGGCATGAGACCCGTAGCCGAAATCATGTTCGGGGACCTCACAGCCCTAGCCATGGATCAGATAGCCAATCAAGCCGCCAAGTTGCGGTACATGTTTGGCGGCCAAGCCAAGGTGCCTATGGTGATTCGAACGCCCTTTGGAGCCGGGGTCAACATCGCAGCACACCATTCCCAAAGCCTTGAGGCCTGGTTTATGCACGTTCCCGGCTTGAAGGTTGCGATTCCCTCGACCCCATACGATGCGAAGGGTCTGCTGAAAACAGCGATACGAGACGACAACCCCGTGATGTTCTTTGAACATAAGCTCCTCTACCCCATTAAGGGGCACGTTCCCGAAGAACAGTACACGATTCCCTTTGGTTTGGCTGACATCAAAAGAAAGGGCGAAGATGTCACCATATTTGCCACAGTATACATGGTTCATAAGGCGCTCGCAGCAGCCGAGGAGCTTGGCAAGCAGGGAATCGAGGTGGAGGTAATTGACCCACGAACACTCATTCCCTTAGATAAGCAAGCCATCCTAAACTCAGTGAAAAAGACTGGCAGAATCGTGATTGTCACCGAGGACTGCAAGACCGCGGGGGTGAGTGCGGAGATTGCGGCAATTGTGGCAGAGGAAGCACTCGATTATCTGGATGCTCCAGTAAAACGGGTGGCGGAGCCAGACACGCCCATACCCTTCAGCCCACCCCTTGAACAGTTTGTCATACCCGACGAAAAAAGCATAATTAAGGCGGTGAGGAAAATTGTTTACTAACTACGCATTAATTCGTTTTTACAAATCTTAAAGGGATGACTGAACAATTTGAGGTAACAAATTCGGAAAGGGAGTTGGGTTGGTAACGAGAGTTGTGATGCCTAGGCTCAGTTTGACCATGAAGGAGGGAACCGTGGTTCAGTGGTTCAAAAGAGAAGGGGAGCTGGTGAAGAAGGGGGAGCCCCTCGTAGAGGTGCTCTCTGAAAAGGTGACGTATGATGTGGAGGCTCCCGCATCCGGTGTCCTCCGCAAAATCTTAGCGTTGGAAGGTGCCGACGTACCGGTCGCCGAAGCCATCGGCATCATCGCTGCTCCCGACGAGGAGCCACCGGAAATTGAGGCCGTCGTTAAGGTGCCCACAGAAGAGGTAAGGGAGGCTGTGGCACCGGAAAGGGAAGCCATTAAAAAGCCGAGAGAACGGGTCATCGCATCCCCCGCAGCCAAGCGACTGGCAAGGGAGTATGGCATTGATTTAGCGAAGGTGGGGGGCACTGGTCCAGAGGGAAGAATCGTGGAGGAGGACGTTAGGAGAGTTATCGAAGGGGTAGGGATTGCACCAAGAATACGACAGGTAATCCCCCTAACTGGAGTGAGGAAAACGGTTGCGGAGCGTGTTTCGTTGAGCGCCCGAACAGCCCCGCACAGCACCATCACCATGGAGGTGGACATGTCCAACGCAATGAGACTTCATGAGGAGACTAAGGTATCTTACACGGACATGGTGGTGAAGGCTGTTGCCAAGGCTTTGGTGGGGCACCCCATCATGAACTCAACGCTGGAGGGCGGACAAATCAAGGTTTTTGAGGACATCAACATAGGGGTTGCCATTGCCACCGAAAAGGGACTGGTCGTTCCCGTGATACACAATGCTGACAAGAAATCGCTGGCTGAAATCGCCTCAATAACAAAGGAAATTGTGGAAAGGGCGAGGGAAGGCAAACTCACTAAGGAGGAGTTGACCGGCGGGACCTTCACCATCACCAACCTCGGCATGTTTGATGTGGACACATTCACACCAATCATCAACCCTCCCGAAACTGCCATACTAGGCGTTGGAAGAATCGTGGAAAAACCGGTGGCCATAGGCAAAGAAATCGTTGTCAGACCTAGGATGCACCTGAGTCTATCCTTTGACCATCGGGTGACAGATGGAGCCCCAGCCGCACAATTCCTACAAAAAGTAAAAAAAACCTTAGAAGATCCTCAGTCACTATTAACTTCGCGCTAATATGTTCTTTCGTAAACATTTTCCAACCTCTTGTTGCGATAAGGGTAATTAACATCAATAAGAAGGGGTAAGCCTCCTATGGAGGGAGACTTCGCACTTCTATCATGGCTGATGTCTCTCAGGGAATCCGTATGATTAACCCAAACATTGTTCCGTTCCCGAAGTTAAAGTTGCCACGTAAGTCTATATTGGCAGCAGTTGATCGTGGAGAAAGCCGAACGGAAAACTGGGAGCGGTATAGAGTAAAAATAACGCGGGCTCAAACCTTGACCAGTCCTGTTTTTGGTCCTAATACGTTTGCCATTGAGTGCACGTTCAAAAGGTCGAGGAATAGCTCAACTCCTCCCTCTTTGCCGCTCCCCATCTCGCTTGTACACGTTTAGAACACAGTTTAGGCTCCGTTGATCTCTCTTATTTGAATATCTGAGAAGATTTAAATACACATACACATAAAAATTTTGGTGAGATGAGTTGCCCCATAAAACTATAACTATCTCGTTGGAGGCATACGAGGCTCTCCTCCGTGAGAAGGTAGGAAAAGAGTCATTCACTGACGTAATTCTAAAGTTGACAGCGAAAAAAAGGACAAGTCCGCTTAATTGCGCAGGAAAATGGGCTGGAGATCCCAAGGAACTAGATAAGGCGTTATCAGAACTAAATGAGATGTGGGCCTTTTGGAGTAAGAGGGTACTTAAATGATCTTAGACACAAGTGTTCTTGTAGAGTTAGTTCGAGGGAATGTTGACATAGAAAATAAAGTTAGAGATTGCGAAGAAAAGGGGGAGCCTTTAAGGACCTCAACAGTCTGTGCGTTTGAGCTATACTACGGAGCATATATATCGTCAAGGGGCAAGGAAAACCTAAGGCTCATTAAAGACCTTTTGAAATCCCTTCAGCTCATAGAGTACGATGAAAAGGCTTCAGACTTCTCTGGAGCTATATTGGCAGAGCTAAGACGGAGGGAGAAATGATAGATATTAGGGATTTATTCATTTCTGTGACAGCAATAACGATAGGTGACAGGGTCGCCACGAGGAACATCAGACACTTTGACAAAGTGAAGCAACTTGAATTTGAATTATGGTAAAGAATGTTAGTGTGGCAGGAATAAAGGAGACCGTAGCTCACCCTGTCATCCTGATGTAGAACGCGCTCGAGAGCTTGGAGTTGAAGAAAAGGCTGATGGTCTACAATACGCAGCACAAACCACAGCAGGGAAATAAGACAACGTCATCATAACTTCGAAGGGGCATGGAGATTGTCTCATTCCAGCCTTAATAACATCGTTAAGCTTGGATAATGCCATCAACTACAGCGCGCTAAAAGTGCCGAACTTCGAGAAGAGAATGAGTCCATATCCAGGAAGCAAAATAATGGCAGCTTTGGCTCCCCAAACCACGTTTCAATAACGAAGTTACAGCTAACTATATGCTGTAGTTGAGGCATGACCAAATCTGAAACATCTGACTGTGGCCCCATTTTAATATTCAAATCTTTGAGCAGGTTTTCCATAAAGCTTTGAGTAAACATCCCCATACTGGGCAGGCAATGGGAATTCGTGCCCACACTTCGGACACTTAGCCATGCCGCATTGGACGAGGGACGGGCACCCCGAGCATGCAAAGGTTCTGCCATAGGTAATGTCGAAGGTGAAGCCACATTTTGGACAGTGGATTATTCGCTTCCCCTCAGACACATATATCCCCTTGCCTTAGACTTTAGAAAAACGGTTTACAGTGTTATTAAAGTGTTTTGAAGCCATGATTAAATGTTGCGGTTAGGGCTGGTTGGAGGCTTGTTAAGGGGGTAGTTAGCCTCCTCAGCAAATCGCTCCAGAGACAGTTCAGGATGAGAGCCTTTTCGATAAGCATTTAGGCTGCCCAAAACGGGTATTTGTGTCTCATTAGGTTAACGAGTTCGTTTAAGGCATTGAGCTCTTCAGGGGATAAGCAATCTTGAAACCTTGCTAACAAAGCTTTCGCGTGCTCTTCAGGCACTTTAACGTGGAGGACATCCCCCTCGTTGATGTGGCGCCCCACAACTGCTTTATCCAATGAGATGGCCACCTGCATTCCAATCCTTGCCTCGGATATGGCCTGCCCACGATCCTGAATCTGCATAATTTCACCCACATCCCCACCGTCTTCCCTTATGAGAAGGTATTTCGGTTTAATCTGACCCGCCAAGACCTCGATTCCTACGATGGCAGGCCTCGCCTTCCTAAACACGTAACCCGGAAGAAACTTTATTTTACCAGGCCTAACCAGCTTGTCCAGCTCTCTTTGAAGACTCTTTTCCCGTTCGCCTTTCATCCACTGGATGTAATTGTCAATTAGATGATATATAACATTGTGTTGGAAGATTGGGACCCCTCGATTTTTGGCCTCTTCCCTTGCATCCGACAGTGTTTTTACGTTGAAGGCGAGGATGACCCCATAGAGTGGCTCATGCAACCTAACCACCTCTGCCTCGATAACATCTCGCTTGGAGACATCTCCCACATCCGCCAGTCTTATTGGAACATTGCTTCGCTTCAAACTCTCAGCGATGGCCTCAAGAGAGCCCAACGCATCAGTTTTTAGCACCACCCCATCAATATCGATGGCAACCTTGAGTTTCTCCACTTCTTCAGAAACAGACTTAACATATGCTTCAACCTCATCCTCGGAGGGAACCACATATATAGGAGCACCAGCCAAGGCTTCCTCGAGGTTCGGCGCCGCGATTTTCACTCCAGCAGCCGCTGAAACTGCTTCCACCGAGGAGAACTTATCTCGTGGATCTCGGATTTCATCAAGAGGCTTGGGCAAAAGGACCGCGCGTACCTTTGTGGCTATGGGCTTTCCCTTCCCACCAACAACAATTGTGTCGCCCTTCTGGAGGGTCCCATCGTAAATAATTGCGTTGACAGTGATCCCAAGTCCGGGCTCCTCCTTCACCTCCAACACTGTGCCCTTCGCTGGTCCTTTTGTCACTTGCAGCCAGGCTTGCAAATATTGTTGAGTCAAGCCGATGACAACTGTGAGGAGCTCGGGTATGCCCTCACCCGTTTTGGCACTCACTGGAACGATCGCTACAGTTCGGGTAAAGTCGGATATTTTGTTAAAAAGGTCAGCTCGGAAACTAAGATTAGAGAACGTCCCCATAATCGTATATAGGCGTTCATCAAGGTCCCGGCGAACATAGGAATCCTGTCGTTGATAGGACGACAAAAAGGACTCATCTTGCTTCGATGTCCAGCCGGGTATGCGATCAATTTTGTTTGCCGCAACAAGGAACGGGGTCTTTCTGGCCTTAAGGATGTCAAGGCACTCATAGGTTTGAGCCTCAAAGCCCTTCATGATGTCAATGACCAAGATCGCGATGTCCGCTGCCCCACCCCCTCTCTTTCTGAGGTTGGCGAAGGCCTCATGCCCCGGTGTATCAATAACCAGCAACCCTGGAATTTGCAGTTTGCCCCTTAATCTTTCTAGGAGAGGCCCGCATAGTTCCGTAAGCGTATCAACGGGAAAGAGGCTTGCCCCAATGTGCTGTGTCATACCCCCAACCTCGCGTGCCTGAACACTGCTTTTTCTAACATTGTCTAATAGCAACGTCTTCCCAGTATCGACTGGCACCCAGCAAGTATCTACTTGGCTGAGTCATGCCCGAGCACACAGACTATCGGTTGCCGGACTGGCAATTTACAACCCCTCCTTGGCTAAAATGTGATATCGACTTTTTAACTTTGCTCTTGTTTTCTGACTCCCTGATATATCCTTTCAAAGAGAGATAATAATTGCCTCCCTTTGCCACTCAAATGGATTGTTAACTGGTTTCCTTTACTTTGCCTAAGCGAGATGATACCTTCGAACCATTTGATTTGTTCCTTCATCAGCGTTGGAGAACCCTAATCTTTCGATGTGTTTTGCCGTAGTTGTTCTCGCCTTTAATCCTTCGGAGAAAAAGGCTCCGGCAACTTCTAGTAGACTGAATGCTTCTTTCTCAAGTGGAATCTGTCGTGGCGTAATCGACGTAGTCTACGCTACCAATTCACGATATCTTTCAGCCCATAAGTCTATCAAATCCTTAATATGAGCCGTGTCCAGCTCTGCAAGCGTGGCATCATGCTGAGGGGTGTAAAGCACAACTTCACAAAAACCCTTTGTCCTCCTACATCGATAAGGGCTGTCAGCCTTCGCATCAGGCGGACTTGGATCAGGAGAAAGAGCTGGGTACTTATTTGGCAGCGCTAACACCTTCCAACCGCCTGAAGGCACTTCTTCTGATCCTGGACAAAACGGGCAACGAGCTGTATCCAAAACTGGTCTCTCTTTTCTTTTCCCTGAAACGATTACCCATTCACGTAAGATAGGGTCCCATCTTAGTTCCAAATTATTCTCCTCATCTTAAGTCTGCATTGTTCTAAATATTTTTTATACAATAGAATAAAATAAAGTGTTAGGAATTCAAAATCCACGACTAAAAGCACACGATGTGTTGTCTTATAGACATACTGCACCTTCCTTCCTGGCATTGGTTGACTGATCGAAACCATCCCTCTTATCTCTGATCACGTTTCATGATGATTAATACGCCAGTTTATATAAACCGTTTCACGCAATTCTCCTTGATTGGGGCTTAAAGATAGCCTATTACGAGGGACCTAACACGACGTAGAGACTCCCCCGACAGTCTAATAAACATGTTGTGGGATTTCCTATCTTGAGGATGATATCAGTTGCAGAGGAAAATCCAGAAAATTTTGGTCCAGTTGATGGGTCGGAGTACTCAGATAGAGCGCTACAACACGCAATTGACACAGCTACGAAGTACTCCTCGGAAATCTGCCTAATTCATGTTGTTTCAACCATAAGAGACCTAATCACCGGGCCAGAAACCCACACCTATATTGATGTAAGCAGAGAACTGGAGGAAAGTGGACGCCGAATTCTATCTTCCACCCACCAACTGGTGGAGAAGGCTGGGTTAAAGGTGACCACAAAGTTGGAGCATGGGCAGCCAGCCGACCGAATCGTTCGAATCGCCAAGGATAAGGGATTCGACCTCATCGTAATCGGGAGCAGGGGACTAAGCGCTATTAAGGGATTCCTACTAGGGAGCGTCAGCGATAAGGTTACTCATCACGCCACATGCCCAGTCTTGGTTGTGAAGTAAAAGCACGCAAGGTGAAGAACTACAAAGTTGAGCATGATTTTGCCTTAAAACATCCAGAGCAAGGCCAAATGATGATGTGTCCAGAATTCTACGCTAGAAATTCCAGCTTTTAATATGTAACGATCTCATGAAGTTGAATAGAGGGCTCTCTGCTCTGCGAAACTAAATTGGTTAACTGTTCCGTCTATCGTGAGCGGAAGATGACCTGGGCTATTTACGCCACAATGCGCATCAACAATTGACGCTGCTTGGGCATGGTGGCCTTCCTTCGCGTCTTTCCGGCTAAATCGAGCATGGCTTCAAATTCAGCCAGCAGTTTGAGCCGAAGCTTCTGAGCGCCCTCCTCAATGTTTTCTTAGCTCCTCTCACATGAACCTTTAGCCTATGGCTATAGGCTCGAGACCTACCCCCTATCATTTTTGATACCCCCCACGTTTTTTGCGTTAAGAACATGCCCGTGATTGTTCCAATTAGTCCACTGATGGCTGTAAAGACCTCCTATAAGAAGCTATGGGAGGACAACGATGTAGGTTGTTTCAAGCATGATTAAGGCGATCAGACTTACTAAGGCGAAGCATGTGCCATAAACGAGTTTCTGATTTGGCAGAACCTCAACCTGCCACGTTTTGCCCCTGGGTCCTTTAACTGCAATTGGTTCATCAGTAGCGACTTCTTTTGGCATTGTAAAAGGGAGTATGAACCTATGATATTGACTAAAGGTACGCTTTCTAAATCCCGTTGGAAAATTCTCCCATCGGTTGTTTTAATTAGAAGTCATGTTCCCATCTTCTATGGATGGTACGTTGGGGTGTTATGGTAACCCTCCTCTTGGGTATGGGGTAGCCTAGCTTCTTTTTGATCAGTTTCTCGAACATGAGGATGCTGTTGTGTGTGAAATCTAAAGAGTTTGAAGCTCAGGTTGTAGGGGTTGACTGAGCCCGTGAAAAATTCCTTGAAGTAGTCGCCCCTATGTCCTATCAGAGAGAACAGCTCGCTTGTTTCATTTCGTAAGGCCTGAGTTTGCTCGGGATGTTTTCTCAAAAGTTCACTTAACACCTTCTCCTGTAGCCAGACGGCGAATCCCTAAGGGTCAGGCTGGGGTGATAGCGCGCGCTATTCGTTAAACAAGAAAGACCTTCAACATCATTTATTAGCAAGGGCAAGAGCGAAGAGATTAATAATAAAAAGTGCTCAGACTAATGTCATGATCGCAGAATTAGCTTCTTACGATATGAAAGGAGAAAATGAATAGGGAGGAAAGACATTGAAGGTGAGAGTTAACAATGAGATAAAGGATTATCGCACCATTTGGTTGTCAGGAAAAATAGTTAAAATGATTAATCAAAGGCTACTTCCACATGAATTTCGAATTTATGAAGCAAGAAATCATAAGCAAACAGCACAGGCCATCATGAATATGGTGGTGCGCGGTGCTGGCGCGATTGGCGTGGCGGGAGCCTTTGGAATAGCTCAAGCAGCCTTAGAGGTTCAAAGTGAAGAGTTGAGTGAATTTTCAGAATACGTTGAAAAGGCTGCTGTCCTTTTCAAGAGCACCAGACCCACGGGAGTGAACCTTTTTCATGCCATCGATAGATGCATATCTGTTATGAAAACGGGAAGCAACGTTGAAGAGTGTAAAAAACTCGCTGTTCAAGAGGCACAAAAAATAGCTAATGAGGACATGGAAGCCTCTAGGAAAATAGGGGAATATGGCAAAGACCTGATCAAGGATGGCTGCGGAATTCTTACACATTGTAACGCTGGGGCTCTGGCCTTTACAGACCACGGCACGGCGCTCAGCCCCATACGTTTCGCTCACTACGAGGGCAAGAACCCCTTTGTATTCATAGATGAAACCCGCCCCATGTGTCAAGGTTCTCGTTTAACGGCTTGGGAGCTCTATCAAGAAGGGATAGAACACGCGGTAATCGCTGATAACGCGGCTGGCTTTTTCATGAGGAAAGGGGGGATACAAATGGTGCTCGTTGGAGCAGATAGAATTGCAGCAAATGGCGACATTGCAAACAAGATTGGGACGTACGAAAAAGCGGTTCTCGCCAAGGAGAACCACATACCCTTCTACGTAGCTGCTCCTTTGATAACTTTTGATCCAAAGTGCGAGAGTGGTGATCGAATACCTATCGAGGAAAGACCAACCGATGAAGTGTTATGCATGTGGGGGGTCAATAATAACGGTCGATTCACAAAGATAAGGATAGCTCCAATTTCATCCAAGGCAAGAAACCCCGCCTTCGACATCACCCCAGCACAATACATTCACGGTATTATTACTGAGCGCGGTATTGTTGCACCTCCATTCAAAGAAAACATCCAGAAACTTTTCAAAGCGGTTAACATCAAGATAGCTGGTACAAATGGCTAGATACGTTATGTGTGAGCTACCAACCGCTGAACAGTGTTGGCTTCCGAGCTTGCGGGCTACTATTTCTCTTGCCTGTTCATCCTCGGTTTGGGCTAGCTCAACTGTAGCCCCTCGGTCTGCGGCTTTGGCCAAAAGAGGCAGGCCGACGTTTAGCGCAGCGTTGTAGTCGGCGTTGAAGAATCTACAGCAGCCCCCCAGCACCATAAGGTGGATTGGTTTGTGCGCCCCGTTTTTCTTGAACCGCACTTCCAGCATGTTTGGGAAGTCCAACGTTCATCAACAACCTCTGTTGGCAGGCCCCTCTCAGCCCCTTCCTCCACAATAAATCTTACGATTCGGTTGTAGCTCCACCGAGTCAGCGGTCGCCTTAACCTCCTTTCCCCGTTGCCTTTGAAGTTATCGTATTTGATGCCTTTTGGATAGCCGACTACAACAAGGCTGTGCCCAGATAGGTCTGCCAACTTCTTGGCGAATAGACGATCAAAGTATTCTGCGACACATCTTCCCTTATGCCTCAACCGCTTTAAGGTCTCATACTTCTTTGACTGCTGGAGTTGCGACACCAGCCTGTTCAATCGGTCTAGGCGATGTTTCTTTTAATAGTTGAAGGGATGGTTAAGGATGGAAAGATATATCCCGTGAAGGTCGAGGGGATTGAACACGTTTACTATGTTATGGGGAAAGACTTGGATTATCTCTGAGGTCTTCGATTTTGATTACGCCTGGGAGGTTTACAAGATTCCGGAGAAGAGGCAATATGGCTACTATGTCTTGCCAGTCCTCTATGGTGCGAGGTTTGTCGGGAGGATCGGTCCGAAGTTGGACAGGGAAAACAAGACCATGATCATCAATTCCTTGCTTTTGGAAGAAGAGCACCTCCATGAAGACTTTGTTTCCGAATTGGTGGCTACGCTGAACAGGTTTCTCCAGTTTCATGACGCCTCCCAAGTTAAGATCGTGACAACAAGGCCGAAAGAGTTAAAGGAGGTTCTATTGAAACGACTTAACGAGTCACTTAAAGAATTACTAAGAAAGCTTAATTTCTAACCCAAAGTACATTAACAAAATAAATTAGAAGACAGGGGTTTCGACTGTGAAGCAAGAGGCTGAAGCCGGTCGAGAGGTTGAACTTAAGATAAGGGCCTCCCTCACGGATGACAGCGTTCTGGTTTTTTCACCCGAGGGCATTGATGGGCTTTCCTCCCGTGGTTACGGTGTGTCAGAAAATGGGAAGTTGGTGCTTACCTTCTGTGAGGCACTATTTCTGCTAAGTAAGGGGATCGTGGAGATTGAGGATGAAAAAACCGGAAAGGAGGTGAGCTTTCAAGATGTCCTGGGTCGTTTTCAGAAGGTTGATGAGAATGCTTGGCTCAAGTACCTGATCTATCGAGACTTGAGGGGTCGTGGATATGTGGCGAGGGAGGGGTTTGGGCTGGGAATAGACTTTCGTGTGTATGAGCGGGGGGAGTATGGGAAGGAGACCGCCAAGTACCTGATCTTTGGGATGCAGGAGGGTCAACCCATTTCTATGGAAGAATTAGCACGGGCCTTAAAGTATGTTCAAAGCCTAAAGAAGAAACTGGTTCTCGCTGTTGTAAATAGAAGAGGGGAAGTGGTGTATTACTCCCTTTCACAATTAACTTTGAAATAGAATCATAAAATCGAGTAGCTTATGCAAAAATTTTATATTATTGGGAATTGCTTTTATTCAGGGGCGAGTGGTGTAGCATGGGGGTTGCCTTCATAAAAGGCGATTGTGTTCATCCTTGAGCCCTGCAACCTCAATCACTTAGGTATCAAACCACAACCCTTCTATCTCAACCTATGTTCTTTAATCCCGCCTAAAGACGGAGCCTACAATGTTAAAATCTCAGACTTTTACCGCAGTTTCCGGACCGAAGTTCTTTTTAAGAAGCCCAAGATGTTTAATGAGATATCGGTAATTGCTGGAATGCCTAGTTAGAGGTGGTGGGATGTCAACTTTTAGAGCGGTTAGGGGAATGAGGGATTTTTTGCCTAAGGAGGCAGAGGGGATGAAATACATAGAGCAGGTCTCAAGAGAACTGGCTCAGCTCTATGGCTATGAGGAGGTTATCACTCCAGTCATTGAATCATATGAGCTTTTGGCAGCAAAATCAGGCGAGGAAATTCGAGAGCGCATGTACGCCTTCAAGGACTTAGGCGGTCGAAGGGTAGCGTTACGACCTGAGTTCACTGCCTCCATAGCTAGGCTGGTGGTCACCAAAATGATGTATGCGCCTAAGCCGCTAAAGCTCTTTTGTGCGGGAAGCCTCTACCGCTATGATGAGCCGCAATACGGGCGCTTCCGAGAATTTTGGCAAACCAACTATGAGCTCATCGGCTCCGGCAGACCAGAAGCAGACGCCGAGATACTTATGCTCACCAATGACCTGATGGGAAGCCTCGGCCTACGCAACTCTTACTTTAAGATTGGGCACATGGGAATCCTACGGGGAATCATTAATCAAGAGGGTGTGGAGGAGGAGCAGCACAATAGGATCATGCAGCTCCTTGATAAAAAACGATGGGAAGAGGCACTTACAGCTACGCAACAATTGGGTGTTTCACCGATGTGCATAGCAACCCTAAAAAACATTCTTGAGACGAGAGGAAGGGATGCGTCCCAGATTCTTGATAAAGCAAAACGCAATGTTCAAGATTATGAGAGCGCAGTCGCCGCTGTGGAAAACCTGCAGGAAATCATCAAGTTAACGCAGGAAGGTGGCGTTAAACTTGAGATACTAATAGAGGCTGGGTTTGCCCGTGGTCTAGAATACTACACAGGGATGATTTTTGAGACATACATTCCGGAGATAGAAATCGCGCTTGGAGGCGGGGGACGCTACGACAAACTGATCGAGCTTTTTGGCGGGGAGCCAACACCAGCAGTGGGGGTAGCTCCTGGAGTAGATCGCCTCTTGCTTGCCATGAAAAAGCAAAGGTCTTCTCCAAAAATTGTTAAAGCAAGGCATGTTATGATAATCCCAATCAGCGAGGAGTTAAAGGCGAGGGCTGTAAAGCTTTCATCAACGTTGAGGAGGGCGAGAATACCAGTCGAGGTTGAGGTGATGGGGCGCACGGTTTCAAAGGCTTTATCAGATGCCGATAGGAGAAAAGTTACACATGCTGTCATCATGGGTCCAGAGGAGCTGAGAGAAGAAAAAGTGGTTCTGCGAGACATGGAAAAAAGGGAGCAAAGAGTGGTTGAGATAAATAATCTCCTCAAGGAAATCATGGAAAGCACTAAGTGACAGCGATATGCGTTGACGACTTTTTGATCCAACTTCTTCATCCACTCAGGCACATATTCTAAGCGGGCCGCGCGCGCTCATGCGTATGAATGCGAACATTTATAACGCCATGTTAGTCAATGATGCTTGGTGTTTAAATGACTGAGGATTGGAGAAGCAGAATAGCTGTTGATCCTAACGTCTTAGCTGGAAAACCGATTATAAAAGGCACCAGAATATCTGTGGAGTTAATTTTAGATTTCCTCGCTAACGGCTGGACCGTTGAAATAATATTGGAGAATTACCCTCAGCTTAGGAAGGAGGACATAATCGCAGTTTTAAAGTATGCAACTGAAATTTTGAAGGAAGAGAGGGTTTATCCGCTACCTTGATCAGGTTCCTAGCCGACGAAAACATACCTATTAAAGCTGTGGAGGCCCTTAAGGCGGAAAGGCATCGACATAATCCCGATCTTAGAGATTTCGCCAAGCTTAAGTGATAGAGAGGTACTGAACTTAGCAAACAGACAAAGCAGAGTCATCATAACGTTTGACACGGACTTCGGCAGACTAGCATTTAAAGAGAAACTTAAGGTGAAAGGCATAATCTTATTAAGGTTCATCCCAAGAACCCCTCAACACATAGCCAAAATAATCGAACATCTACTAGCCGCCGAAATTCCGATAGAAAATTGCTTCCTTATAGTCAGAGAGGATAGCGTTCGAGTTATTCCAATAACATAGGCTTTTCATGAAGGGGATGGGAATACTCTATTGGAGGGTCATGCCTCCTAAAAGACGTGAAGGCCTATAGCCTTCTCAAAACAACTAGATTACACGCCTACCATACTTTAATCAGTACAAGAAGTAGCGCGCCACCTTTTAATGCGGAAAACTTATGTTTTTATCTTGGGAGCACTGCCAGGTATGGTTCAGGTTCCTCCTCTTTGCTGGCGTAGCAAGCGAGTGTGAGGGAAAATAATTGGTCGTCATGTCGGCCTGCTGGGTGCCAAAATTTTAGGGTGGATGCGTTCTTGAGCTGTTTTCGGTCTCAGGTATTCATATCGTTGTTCGCTGATTTGTGCGATGAGTTGCTTGTCGTCTCCGAGGATGCCGATCCTTTTCTGCTCCATCAAAAGCTTGAGATACGTGAATATCTCTTCTTTCCATTGGTCTGTTAGGAATAGTCCTTCCATGTTTTCGATTCCGATTTCTTGTATCTCATCTATGAGGGCGTCGCCTACGCCGGTTTTGTCTATTAAGATTTTCTGGAAGTTGAAGATTTGGTGTGCTTTGGCTATATGTCCGATGACGTCTGAGTAGGGGGTTCCTAAGGGGAATTGGTGTTTGTAGATGAGTCGACGTTTATTGTCGATTTTTTGTATAAAGGCTAATACGCTGTGGTCAACCTGTTTTCCTAAGTCGAGCCCTGCGTGGAATGATCCCTTTAGTTGTTTTGGTTTAACCTTTTCTAGATCATCAATGTATGGGTTGGGTGAGTCGAGGTCGCCTAGCTCAGGATCTATGCAGCCTATGATGAGGCCCATGAGGAAGAAGTGTTTACCACCTCAATCCATTGAGCCTCAACTTCCCGCATCCACCCGCGCGCTGGCACATGCACCAACATAACTGGCGCTGGCTCAAAATTTGTGGCAACTCGTGGAGCCAAACTGTGCCAATTATGTTCATCCAAATTTCTTGCAGTGTTTTAAAAAGTTAAACTTTTAGATGGTTGTTATATCTAAAATTTCTATTGCGGCTATATCTTCGTTTTCGTCGTAATGTATTATTGCCTGCCCGTCGTCTGTTGGTTCCCCCTCTGTGTGTTTTGCATGTTTAAACTTTATGTAGAGATCGCCTACGTCGTCCCCATAATCTACCATAACCACTTTCCTGGGTAATCTCACTCCACACTTTCTTTCTATTCTCTCCAAGACCTCTCTTACGTCTATGTCTAGGAGGGTTTCGACCTTCTGAATCTCCTATACCTCCTTTGCTTCCTCTTAAGACTCATGTAGTAGGCGGTTCTTATATAGCCTTCCCCATCTATCTTGCGATATATGACCACGAGGTACCCTGACACTTCATCAATCAACCTCTTCAAGGATGAGTCGCGCCGGTTAGATCAATGTATAACTCGTCAGGCCTCATAACAGCCTCCATAACCCTATTAATTTTATTTCCAATTCTGAATGTCTCACAAGTATATGTTTCCATCTTTCCTCAGTTAACACCACCTTTGTTCCATTAAAAGCTGTTATTTAGCTCATCGGCACCTAACCCTCGCGTCCATCTATAGTTGACCCTTAATTTTACCGTTGATTATAAATTGTTTATGTACGGAAACTTGGTTTGGGTGGGTTAAGCTTTCTAGGAGAGCATGAAGCCAATTTTGTTCCAATAGATTATCATTAATCCTCATGTTGGGAGGAACTGGCTTCTAGGATGGCGGAGAGTAATGTACGAGAAAGAGCCATCCAGTGATATCTTAGACGAGCTAGAATGTTATATGAATGAGGTGCTTATGTCGGTTAGATCGTTGAGGGGGGCAGGACCCTACGTCCCAGCAATGACCTTTATGGCTTCTAATTTTGTTTTGGCGATTTGTTCGATTTCTTCTAACACCTTGGCTTCCCTTTCTTGAAAATATGCCTCTCCGCATCTTTCACAATCAGGGCAGAATGAGATCCTTAACTATGATGCCGATAGGAGAGTTGTAATCCGCTTTCCCCTCTCTGCATTCCCCGCCACAGTATGCGCATCTCATTTCCCCATTCATATAAGTTTGGCTCGTAAACAGTTATGAGATTAGGCCCTCGACCTCTGGGTAGCCCTCAACCAACTAAGCCGTTTCCAGAACCTCCTTAACATCGTTGATAAGGATTCCCTCAGTTGCCATCTCAAACTTTGCATGCCTTGAGAAAATCAGCCCCCTTTTCACAGCATTTCTGATCCCTTCAAGAATCATTTTAAGCCTCACCACCTATTTCGACAGTTTTTCTGCTCGTATTTCCGTAATGTTAACTCTACTGAAGGAGAAAAGGCTAACCTTTGAGGACCTGAAAGAGAACCTAAGGCTATTCTGGTTAACCGCTGACGTTACGCCAGAATCCTTAAAGAAGCCAGCGCCATTTCCAGCCCAACCTAAAACCAGAAACGCACTAGAAACCATAAAATCTGGCAAGAGGATTTAGAGAGAAACATTAATACTATCTACAGCGGAAGCACATGCCCGCTAGAAAACAGAAATCAAGAAAAGGAACAGAAATGCCAATAATAAGGATAGAAATGTCAAACTCCGCAGGGATCTTTCAAATAGACGAGCTGTTAAAGGGGAAAATCGAAAACTCCGGACTTGAAAACCACATACACGTTGTAGCAGAGATAACCAGTGAAAAGGAAAGGAAGATAATAAACAAATTCGAACCCTAAATCTTGGCATAGGACAACATTCGGCTCTCAATTTAGTCAACATATTCCACGAGAGTCCCCTCACTTCGATATCGAACCTTCTCTGAAAAGGAGGAAATGATGCGGGGCTAACGTCAATACCTTCTTCTCTCTCTTCTTTTCGCCCAGCATTCCCGGCAATACACTGGTCTACTCGGATCTGGCTTGAACGGGACTTCGCATTCCTTTCCGCAGTCAGCGCAGACCGCCTTGTGCATCTCCCTGGGCTCTCTTCTATACGCCATCTAAAATTCACTCCTCTATTTTTGATTCAACAAGAACAAGATTTCTCAACGAAAATCAGTTCTTGTATGGCTCATATCAGAGTGAGTGTCCTTAATAAACTTATCCAAAGAAGAGGATACATTCAACATCTTGAAGCCTTCACTTGCCCATGAAAATTGTGCAAATTATTAAGACTAATAATCCAAATTGTCATTCAATATAGCTTGGTGGATGAGATGTCCGAACGATATGGGTACATTGTCATGATTAAGGAGAAATGGTGGATCCGGTTTTGTGATCTAAATAGAGCTGGTAGAGCGATGCATGCGTATATTCAGGGTGGAGCAGCTGGACCCAAAGATGCCAAATTGATCTTCTTTTATGTAGTGCATCCCTTTAAAGAGGTCTGAGGTTTCGGGGAATTTATTGAACGAATTGTTGGAGACGTTAAGAAGTTATGGGATTCCTATGGCCACGAGACTTGCCTAAATTCCTACGCAGAATAAGAAGATCTGATGCGAGGAAAGGAGAGAGTAACCTTCATTAGGTTTGAAAACCTGTATGAGGGTTCTATGCCAGTCTCCTTCAACATAATTTCTAAAATCTTAGGAATAAAGAGAATGCCTCGTAGGGGAAGGTACGTAAACAAGGGGCAAGCAGAAGAATTAATTAGAGTCCTCAGATAAGGTTTTGTTTTCAAGAAAATTCGGCGATCAGAAATAAAAGTCTGCTTTCCACCGAGAACATTTCGCTCTATGC
Organism: Candidatus Bathyarchaeota archaeon BA1; assembly: GCA_001399805.1. Next base: position 36,275 of record LIHJ01000032.1, on the reverse strand, counting down.
CGAATGAAGAGGATTTCACTTATCTTTTCCATAAACTATTCTTTTAGCATCTTTTATGTAGTCTATCGTTTCCCGAATTCTCCTTTCTGTGCTTATGGGCTCACAAGCGCCTTCGTAAAAACAGGAGCCGTGGAGAAAGGTTTCCCTACTTCCATATCTTTCTGGTATACGCAAGTCCTCTATTGTTTTATCCTCAACTGAAAGCGCATCCAACTCATATCTTCTTTCTCTTGGCCATCTTATCTTTTCATATTCTCTGCCCCTAGCGACAAGCAACGCTTCAGTAGCCCTTACAGTGGCAGCCCAAGCATTTTCCGCAGCCTTTCTAATCCTCTTGGCTTCAAGATCCTTTAGCGATTCTCGATAAAGGGATTCAGCATCTTTAAACAGCTCTTCAACCTCTGGGTCGACCATGATCATCGAAACAATGATGGAAAAAAGAGTATAAATATCTTACACCGAAACTACTTTTGAAAGGGTCCTTAGTGAACCAAATCTTGAACAATTTTCTTAAACACCAAGAGCGCCGAAAGCTAAGTGGGCCGGGAGAGATTTGAACTCTCGACCTATCCCGTAGCCTTCGGCTATTTCGGTTATCAGCCGAATGCTCTTTCTGGCCATCGCTAGGATGGGAGCCAGGCTGAGCCACCGGCCCGCGTTGCTGCATTGTATGTAAATTGTATGATCCGTATTAAAGGTTTCTTGAAAGGGGATTCATTACCTTTTCTGATGATTCAAACAAGACATATCGCTAAGTGTACGGTTGCGGATGACTCTAAGGAAACCCTTTAATCGTTTGTTCAGACTCCCCCGCAGATGCATAGAGAGACACAGACGGGTATGCCCCCTCGAGCAATATTAGGTTCCTATCTTTTGTTTGTGTAACTTCCTTGAGGCTTCTTGAAGGAATTTTTAGGGGTTTTTAAATTGGTGGTATCTTAGAGTACTTAAAGATACGTAAGATATTTGAAGGGTGAGAATAAGGTTGTCACGAAAAGATTTTTGATGACGGCCACTGAGGAGATGTACGTTCACTTAGAGAAAGAACAAGAAAGGCGAGGGTTAATGAGTATTCAAGAAACTTTGCGGCAAATTCTTAGCGAGTACTTTACTGGGAAAGCGTGATTTCTCATGAAACGACCTAACGAAGGTACGTGGTTAAACGTCCTCGAGAAAATTCACGATTCCAAATACGATGCGCAATGTCCAATTATTGCGCCTACGCATGATAGACGCTTGAGCGTTCCTGATCTTTTAAAAATAGTTAAGAAGAAAGGGTCTAAAACGATAATTAACGTTCAAAAATCGATAAAGCATTATTACCTTCCAGGCTCACCACATAAGATCACGCTGCCATCATACCTTTGCGAAGATCTCGCATATCTAATCGGCGCAATAATGGGGACGGAACCATTGCGAGCCCCGTGAAGAGAAAGAAGGGAGGATATTATTGGAGAATCATAGTTACAGGAGAGCATAATCATTTAGAGTTTTTCGCAGATATCGTGGCAAGGCTTTTTAATTATAAACCTAAATTCTATAAAGATTCAAGAAAGAAGCATACGTACTCTCTTCTTATTAACTCCAAGATCATTTACAGGTATTTTACGAGGGTTTTAGGATTAAAGATCGGCGCTAAGGAAGAGGAGTATAGGGTTCCAAGAATTGTCAGATCTTCCAAGCTTTTTAGGTATTTTCTGGCTGGCTTATTTGACACAGATGGATGTGTGACGGCTAGATCTGTGAAGATAAGCCAACAAAGTAGGTTGTTTCTCTCCGAGTTAAAGGTGCTCACCTATCGTCTGCTTGACCTTAAGTTCAAAGGGCCATACCTCAGCAAAAAGACCAAGAGTAAAGAACATTGGGAAATAAGAATTGGAGCATTAAAGGAAAGAGAGCTATTCTTCCAGAGGGTTCCGTTAAGAATCAAGGCTCCAAATTGAGGTTGGCGGGCCCGGAGGGATTCGAACCCCCGACATCAGGCTTTCTCCATGACAACCTCCGAAGGCTTTCGCCGGTCTAACCCACTGCGCCCTATCCAACTAGGCTACGGGCCCAAGTCATATTAGGCATAGTTATAATCGCATTATAAACTTTCACAATGCTTGTTATCTGTCACAACTTCGGAGCCGGAGACCGTCAGAAACCGGATATCCAGGGTTCAAATCCCTGCGGGCCCGCCAAGGTCATAAAACGATAATTAATTATCTGAAGCATCCCAATTCCTTGAGTGGAGGTGGTTAGGGTGCCCTTTGTTCAGGTGAATCTGATTGAGGGGAGGACAGAGGAGCAGAGGGAGAAACTGGTGAAGGCAATCACCGACGCCATGGTGGAGGTTCTTGGAGTTTCAAAGGAAGTTGTCTGGATTTATTTTAACGATATGCCTAAGACGCACTTCGCCTCAGGCGGGGTCCTTAGAAGCAAGAGGTAGTTCTTCTATCTTAAAATGGTAGTGATGGAAATGAAGGCTTTACGGTATCGCGCCCAGTTTTTCCCAAAGACCTTCTGCTGCTGAGCGAGCTGCCTCCAGGATTTTTTCTTCGTTCACCGTCTTAACTTCATAATTCTCCATAATGACGCTGCCGTCTACGATCACGGTTTCTACGTCAGAACCATGGATGGTGTCGACCAGATGACCATACACGCTTTGGGGGATGACTGGGGTTGGGCTTCGCCTCGAATTTATAATGATCACATCGGCCCTTTTTCCCGCCTCAATGGAGCCAAGATCCCTTTCTAGGCCGTAAAGCTCTGCGGATCTTAGGGTAGACATCTCCATGACCGCTCCTGGGGGGATTACCCTCGGGTCTCTATGATGAACCTTATGTAGTAGGAAGGCTACCCGAATGTTTTCAAACCCGTCGAAAATGTATCCATCATTACCTAATCCAATAGGTATGCCCTCTTGAAGCATCTTAGCTATTGGGGCAACGCCCACGGCGTTGAGCATGTTGCTCATGGGGTTGTGAGCTACCTTTGTCCCGGTTTCCTTTAAGATGTGAATTTCATCCTCATCCACGTGGACGCAGTGGGCGAGCACAACTTCTGGACCCAGTAACCCCATATTGTGGAGGCGTTCGATGGTTCGCTTGCCGTATCTTTCTAGGTTATAGTAAACGTCCACCAAGCCCTCTGAAGCGTGTATCGTTATGGGAACTTTATATCTGGAGGCCAATACCCTCACTCTTTCCATCATATTGTCAGAGCATGTGAAGGATGCGTGAAGGCTGAACATGCCCATAACCCTCGACTCCTCCCGCTTCGCAATTTTTTCAATAAATCTCACGTTCTCTCGGATTCCCCTATCTCCCTCTTCCTGGCTGTGCCGTTCCGTAGCCTCAAAGGCTAGGATACCTCGTATTCCCACTTCCTCAACAGCCCTCGCAATAGAATCGAGGCTCAAATGAATGGAATTGGGACCAGAATATGTATCCGCAAAGCATGTGGTTCCTGTTTTAAGAAACCCTAAACAGGCAACCGCTCCACTTGCATATGCATCATGCTGGGTCATGGCCTCGTCCATGGGCCACCAGACCCTCTGGAGAATCTGTGAAAAGTCTGAAGGAGGAGTGATTTTTAACGGTGCCCCGCGAAGAAGCATACCGTAAAGATGGGTGTGCGCGCAAATCAGTCCCGGCATGACTATTTTTCCAGAAGCATCGATTTTCCGTTCGGCGGAATACTTTCTTCTAACATCCGAATATTTTCCAACAGCCACGATTCTACGATTTTTGATAGCAATGGCTCCTCTTTCGATCACTTGCCTCCTAGAATCCATGGTGACAATGAGCCCCTCTCTAATCAAGATGTCTGCTTGATTCTTCAAAGTAACCCGCTCAAAAGATCTATTGGACTCTTGACACCTATTATTATTTCTATACTCAAGACGGTTACTTCTTTATATCCCACAGAAGTCGCTAAACAAGATTCGGTCCACTTCAGGAGTTGACGAGGTTGTTGACATTCTGGAAGGAAGCAAGAAAAGCGGCTAGTTTAATGTCAGATCCATATCCCGCATATGTAACCCTATGTTTTCCGTAATGAATCCAAACGAAAATAGATTTACTTTAAAAGGGAAAACCGTAAACCTATGATGGGTGAGATGAGTGGAGCTGAAAGTGGTAAGGATTGAGGCCCTGAAAGAATGTAACGTAGTACTGGGGATGTCGCACTTCATCAAAACGGTTGAGGATGTATACGAAGCATTAACCAACTCTGTTCCAAACATCAAATTTGGCGTGGGCTTTTGCGAAAGCTCTGGACCCTGCCTAGTGAGGTGTGAAGGCAACGATGAAGCCTTAAAGGATTTGGCTTCACGCTATGCCTTGGAACTGGGGTGCGGTCACTGCTTTATCATCTTCATGAAAAACGCCTACCCTATCAACGTTTTAGATAAAATTAAACAGGTCCCTGAGGTCTGTGGCATTTACGCCGCAACCGCCAACCCCTTAGAAGTAATAATCGCAGAGACGGATCAGGGCAGAGGGATCTTGGGCGTAATTGACGGCATGAAAAGTAAGGGGATCGAAACACAGGAAGACGTTAAGGCAAGAAAGGATTTCCTTAGGAAAATTGGCTACAAATTGTGAGAAGTGGTGAACCTTCATTCCATAATATGCGCTCACTTCCCAAGATATTTTTGGAATTCCTAAGCAAAACTTCTACACATGGGAATTTCTCTAAATACCTTGCTCTTTAAAGTCATCAAGCACATGTTTATCTAGTTATTCAGTTTAGTGGTTGCGTTAAATTTTTCTTATCAAAGCAACAATAGTGGTTAAGCGGGAGAAAGAATGAAATCGAATAAGATATATACGCAAAGTTCGACAAAATTTTGGCCTGGCAAGGAGACACCACAGCGCCTGCACATAGCGATTGGCGTTTTAGTGGTGGCATTTTTTGGCTGTCTATTGCTGCATCCCGTGCGTATGTTTCTCACCGAAATCACCGCACAGGGCTTGTTGCTAGCCCAGATTCCAAGCGAGAGAGCCTGGACCATTGAAGGACCAGCGCTTCTCATAAGGTTGTTGGATGGGACTGATTTTTGGGTTATTATGACATGGCAACGCTCCGGTCTTATCTCCACCATGATCTTTAGCTCACTGTTTGTTCTCTTAACATTCCCGCTGAAGGGCCCGCTTTGGAGCAAGATCGTTTGGCTGGGGATGGGTAACATTGTGGGTTTAGCATGGAGCTTCATTCGGTTATCCTTGATGGTTGTCGCTGTTCACCATTTGGGGGTGGGCGCCTTTAGAGCCGTTGACTTCATTACGGGACCGGCCATCGATTTTGTGTGGATAGTGCCCATCTGGTCGCTGGGACTTTCGTTTTTAACGTCCGCTGAGTATCGAAAAAGAGCACGGGAGGGAGGGTAGGCAGAGTGTTGATACTGGATCTCATTTTCATCCTCTTGGTGGCGATTATGCTGGTTTATCTCGTTCGGCATTACATTTTCACACATACTGCGCTATATTATCGACGTGGGCAACCTCATTATACGCCTCATGACGTGACTTATCAGCCAACAATATCAATCCTAATTCCCGCACGTAATGAAGAACGTGTCATTCATCAACTTCTTCAAAGAATGACCGAATTAACATATCCAAAAGACAAACTTGATGTGATTGTCATAGATGACGCATCCACGGATCAAACAGGTAAAATAGCGGATGATTTTGCAAAGGAGTACGGGCGTATCAGAGTGATCCATCGAAGCAAGGAAGAGGGAGGAAACGGGAAGTCTAACGCACTGAATGAGGGACTAAAATACGCAAAGGGTGATATCCTTTATTGTTTTGATGCCGACTACTATCCGCAACGAGATATCCTCGAGAAGTTAACTGCCTATTTTGTCGACCCAGAAGTGGGTGGAGTGCAGGGGAGGGTCACCGTTTTGAATGAGCCTGAAACCATGATGACCAGGCTCGTTGCGTTGGAGCGAATCGGCGGTTATCGGGTGGATCAGTTGGCTCGAGATGATCTTCGGCTCATTCCTCAATTTGGAGGCACTGTGGGAGGATTCAGGCGCTCCTTGGCCGAGTCTCTCGGCGGCTGGGATCCTAACCTGCTGGCTGAAGACACCGACTTAACTCTTCGTGTTTATCTAGCTGGGTATAGGATCCGATACGTGAATGAGGCGGAGTGTTACGAGGAGGCGGTCGAGGATTGGCGATCATATTGGAATCAGCGGTACCGCTGGGCTAGGGGGCATATGCAGTGCGCCTTTAAACATCTCTGGCCTCTCATAAAAAGTGGGAATTTGCGGTTGAGAGAAAAGGTTGATGGCTTCTTGTTACTTAACATCTATTTCGTTCCGGTTCTTATTGCATTAGCTTGGATACTTGGGGTAACGTTATATTTCATTCAGCCTCCTTGGTGGATCGAATCCTTCTGGATCATCCTTCCCATTTTTGCTTACAGCACGGTGGGGAACTTTGCCCCCTTCTTTGAGATAGGGATAGGCGCATATCTAGATCGGCGGGTGCGAATTTACTGGCTCATGCCGTTGTTGCTTCTGCCCTTTGTATGCAATGTATTGATCTGCACCAAAGCCCTCCTTGACCTATTCATATCCAAGGTTACAGGAAACCAGCAAAATACGTGGACAAAAACTCTTCATAATGGCAGAGGAAACTGTTATATTAACAATCTGAAAAATAACGTAGATAAGAGGTAAATTGATTCCGATTCTGATGTGGATTCCTTGGGCGCTCATCTTCTTAATCCTTATGTTATGTGGGTTCATCATGCTTATCTTTCTACCCGCACTTCTGGAGTTAAAAAGGCCAAAGGATCCCGGTCCCCGAAGAATAGCTGAACCCACGATCAAAAAGGTGGTTAGGCACAGACGGGGGCCAGCTAAGCCTATAAGGTGGCTTCCGAAAAGTTTGCGGCACACATTGATTGATCTTGAGGGCGGAGAATCTTTAGAGCTGGATGTAGCCGTGATCCGAAGGATCGTCGACGCGGGGTTTCCTTTAGACATCGAAGCATAGGAATTTTTCAATGGTCTGTATCATGTGTTTTAATCGATAGCGATTTTGCCCTCTTACATTGTTCTCTAATTATTCCTCTATAGAAAATGTAGCGGGGATATCGCATCGATAGCATTCGTTACAATTCATTTCGTGGTTTTCACCTCTGAATCATCCGCACGTTAGCAACCTAAATGTAAAAGTCATTGTATGCCATAGAAAACCGTTTTAAGGGCCAAAAGTAAAAAGCAATATTGCGGATGATGAGCAATTCCTAAAGTTGATGGTGACCCCCTCTATGGTTGGTGTGAAGGAGGCATTGGTGAGGTTCCTTAAGGGTTTTAAAAGAACCGCTGTCTTTGCCCTAACCACCCAATGTAATTGTAGGTGCATCATGTGTGATATCTACAAAAAGCCCCCGAGGTTCATGAGGGTGGAGGATGCGAGGAAGGTTTTGGATTTTCTATCTGAGAATAAATTCTTAATCGTGTACTTTACCGGAGGGGAGCCCACCCTGCATCCAAACATCGTTGAGATAGTTAGATATGCGAATCAATTAGGGCTGGTGACAGCCATGACCACGAATGGGACAGCGTCAAAAGGTGCGATCATGAGGTTGAAGGGGGCCGGATTGTTTCTTCTCAGCGTGTCCTTTGACCATTGGGATGAAGCCTTATGCGAAAGGATTAGGAGGCACAAAGGCATAAAGAATAAGCAAGAGCAAACCGTTAAACATTGTAAGGAAGTTGGGTTAAGAACCTACACCCTAACATTCTTGAGTTCTTACATTGTTGGGGATGGTGTTGAAAAGCTTGTGAGATACGTAAACCAACGACTGGGTGTTCCCTTCGGCTTTTGTTATCCAGTTAAAAGCAATGCCCATATCTATCCCCTTGGCGAAAATCTTTCCGAAGAAGAGCTTTCATTCCAGAGTTTAAGAGGGACCGTAGAAACGATCTTATCGCTCAAAAGGGGAGGAAGCGCAGTTGCAAACCTAAGCACCTACATTGAGGATATCTTGAGGGTCAACAAGAATAGGCTCCCAAACTTCTATTGTAAGGGAGGGGAAGACGTAATATATGTTGATTGGTCAGGGAACGTATATCCATGCTTTATGAAGGAAAAGTTATTCAACGTGTTAAATGATGAGGACGCCGGCTTCCTTAAGGGTGTTGCATGCAATGACTGTCTGACAAACTGTTTCCGCGAACCCTCCATACTTGCTCAATCCTTTCCCTTGTTAATCAAGGAGATTCCTCACGCGTACTCTACAAGGAAATTGTTTATTTAATTGGGCAGTAGTTTCATTCTTTATGGATTCTTCTGTTTCGGAAGGCATGAGGGGTTTGTGCAATAATGAACGCGTGATTATGCCCGAGGTTAGCGTATGGGCTTCCAGACTCCCGATACAGACTTTCCACGTAGGCTTTTTCCTTCAGAGATATCTACGAAGAAAGAGAAGAATCTTGGAATACATGGCAAAGGAATGTTATTATCCTCTATCGGGTGAAAGTGAGAACCAATCGAGGAAAAAGCCCATGGTTACGGTTCAGGTCGCCACCGAAACCCCATACACCATCAGATAACGCTCAGCTTTAATGTTGAAAGGTCTAAGGTAGCTGAGGAGATTAACAAAATGTTAAAAGACCTTCATAAAGTTAATCTTTCAAGTTTAAAAATGTCTAACATACAGTTTGCTGGGAGGGATTAGCATGGTCTGTTATGAACACCTTACAGAGGGCGAACACTGTATAGAAGGTCTCCACGTAGAAGAAGAGGGTCACGCTCTAGCTTTACCACACCAAGGCATTACCATTCCAGAGCTTGAGATTCAAAAGAACGCTGAGTGGCTAGCGCTTCTATTTGACACGGAGGGAACAGTTGGATGGACAAGATACATAGCGCGTGTCAACCGCATAAATGAAAGGTATAGATATGAGTACGCATACAGGATACCATACTTATCTGTATCAATGGATGAGTTAGCGTCGAAGGAAACGGTCGATAAGGGAGCTAGACTTCTGGGAACCATCCCCAGAACAGAGGAGCGCGCACCTCTTCCCCCCTGAGAGGTACACACGCGCTTTTGGGAGTAGGGTAGTATCAGCCATGCGCTACATGAAGCCACACCTCGTCAAGTTTGGGAGACTCATAAACCTCATCCTCGCCCTGTTTAAATACCGCATCTACATCCCAATAGAGAGGTTTGACAATCTGATTAAAATGTTGTTTGGCAGATACATGGAGGCAAGAGAGGCAAACCCTATACTCCTAAGAGTGACCGAGGAGAAGTTCAAGAGTTTTCTGCGTCGTGCCGAAGAATTGACTGATGCCTACCTCAAATAATCATTAGCGTATAGGCTGCCAAGTTTTGGATAGGGGTTTTCCACGCAACATGAAAGAAAGAAAATCTATTAACCATGTACTAACAACCTTAAAAAGCCCAAGTTTCTCAACACGCCTTAAGGACTCATAAACCGTGAGGCCCTTAATAAACACGAATTTCCCCCTTTTTGAGAGTCGCTTTGCAAGATCGTGATCTTCAAGGCATGGCATGCCTTCATTGAATCCATCAACCCCCAGAAACTCACGCCTCCTGGCTGCAAAAAACTCTCCTCGAGAGTGGGGCCTTAAGTTAGAGCAAAGCTGGATTAAGCGATTGTAAAAGTGGAAAAACACGGTCTCTGCCAATCTGGGTCGGGTGGGCATGATGTCACAAGTAGCGCCCACAACAGTGTCATCGCTGAATGTTTCAAGCACCTTTCCTACGAAGACTGAGGGCGGGGATACGTCCGCGTCAAGAAACACTAAAATTTCTCCGCTGGCTCGCCTAGCCCCATAATTTCTGGCTTTCGCTATTCCTCGCTCCGGTATTTGGTATACCTTACTCGTGAAGCGCTTTGCGATCTTAACTGTGCGGTCTCTGCTTCCTCCATCCACCACTATAATCTCGATGGGAGGCTTCATGTTGATAAGCTTGGTTAAGATCGCCGCTATGTATTTTTCCTCTTGAAACGTGGGTATGATCACAGAAATTGTCGGGGTCCTCGCTGGCACAGGATCGTCTCCGAAGGTTCTGTTACTCTTTTGCACCGTATAAAAATAAAGCTAACTGACAAGCTTGAAAAGGTTTAAACAATAGGAAACTAACACTGTAGGATAAGTTTGAGTGAACAAGTGGTGATGAGAGATGCGCAAAGCAATGCTGACTTTGCTCATTTTAGCAATATTCACTTTTGCCACGATTTTTGTCCCAATCAGCAAAGTAAACCCAATAAGCGTCCCTGAAAAGGTCCGACTGTTTGATCCCAAAACTCTATACATCCACGGATACACCGGATATAGATACAATTCCTCGGCCCCCGCTGAAAGGGTTCCAGTTTTTTTGGACCTCTGGGCAAACAACTTTTGGTCTGACGTCAGCATCTTACAAACATCCCCGAGATCATCGAGTGTTTATGCAAAATACGATGCGGATAAGGGAGAATACATCCAGATTCCTCATAAGGATGACCATGACGCGATCTACGGCGCCACTTTCGAGTTCCTCAATGTTCAACCGTATCAGGAGGTCAAGGTGGATGTTTGGATTAAGCTTTCCGTATCTAAGGTTGATATGTCAAGGATCCTGCGAGAGGATGTTGGGAGTGTTTCAGAAGCCAAAGCGCAAGTCCACCCAAGATACCTGCAGGAAGCCTACTATTGGGACTACGGAAACTCCAGCGTTCAGCATGTGATCCAAGAAATTAACGCCACAATACGCGGATCCCAAAATGTATATGATATAGTTTATGGTTGCATAAACTGGTTCTCCATCCACATGATTTACATGGAGCACGAGGACTATCCCCATCAAAGACTGAAAGCTAGCCAAATACTGAGTGAAAAGATCATCGTTCCTGGGTATGGAGAGAAGCGATACGGCGTCTGCAGGCATTTTGTGGACGCCTTCATCGCGATCATGAGGGGATTCGGCATCCCCGCCAACTTGTTTTATGGGCTGGTTTTCTATGACTATGGCGGGACTGTTGGCGTATTATTTGCTGGTGGTCATGCTTGGTGTGAGGTCTACATGCCCAATATTGGATGGGTTCCGGTGGAGGTTACAATTCCTAACAAATACTACCGCGACATCATTCGGGTGGGGCTAATTTCCGAATATTATTACCTCCCAATATTCAAGGAATTTACCAACACAAAGCCCACGCCACCCAAAGAACCCCGCGAACATCTCATTGGCGCCTACTGGGGATGGGGCGTGAACGAACCTCCACCAGCCCCGATAGGAACGCTCGAAGGCATCACCCACATCATCACCTCAATGCCCATCGTTGATTGGGTCCTATTAATCATCATCGCGATTCTAGTTGTTGATCGTTTCATGATAAGAAGGAAAATTAAAGCTTTAGCCCTACACATAAGGTTTAAATAACCTTTAAATAACCTCCAGCTTCTTTTCTTTTGCCGATATGTGGCTGGGAAGTAAACTTATCTGATATGATAAGTTTACGGAACCAGTGGAACGATCCTTTCTCCCTTCAAAAAAGGAACAATTCCGAGGATGTTCATTTTGGAGCAGAGCTCCACATCTTCCTCGAACCCCATACGTTTAAGATATTGGGCATGATATCCCTCTTGAATTACCTTGGTTAAGGATTCCCTTGCTTGCTGAAAAGCCAGCAACGCCGTGAGAGTGGCATCAGAGTGCTCAGCCTTGTCGATTGGAAGGGTTTCGGTGATTGCCCCTGCACAGAGGAAGTCTTCCAGAGAAAAGTGCCCTCCTCTCCCAGACAACACCAGAGAAATTCCAGTCTTCTCTTTTGCAGCGATCTTTAAGGCAGTCTTAGCGGTTGCCTCCGCGTTTAAGAGAGCTCCGATTAACACCCACCTCGCATTTTTGGATCCGATGATGGCCTTTGTACCGCTCGTGGTGGTCAAGATTATGTTCCTCCCTCCTATCACATTAGAAGAAAATTCTCGGGGTGAGTTTCCTAAATCGAACCCCCTGGGTTTCAGTCCCCCTCTCTCACCAGCCAACACAAATTCTGGGTGTTCTTTATGAAGCATTCGGGCTTCCCTAACATTTTTTGTTGGGATGACACTTTTTGCGCCATTTGCCAATGCCGTGATAATGGTGGAACAGCATCTTATCACATCGATGACAATTATCACGTCTCTCCTCTGAACCGCCTTAACGGCGTCCTTTGCGGTGAATTCCAAGTTTATGAGAGTGGCCAGGACAGCATCCCTCATTTTAGTATGTGCCTACACTTATTCCATGCCTCTCCAAGGCGCTCCACAATTCTTCTTTTATGGGTTTCGTAAGGTCAAGCTTGGTTCTGTCACTTCGGAGAACGTAGGAACCTTGGCTCTTTTCCACCATTTTACCGATGATTGCCGCTTGAATACCCCTTTTCTGAAGGGCCGCCACTATTTTTTCGGCTTTTTCTGGGTGTGCTGAGATGATCAACGCCCCCGAGCCTATGGTTTTAAGCGGATCGATGTTTATGGCTTTGCAAATCGCCCCTGTTTCCTCGTAAATTGGTATCTTATCCTCATAGGCTATGACGCCCACGTTGGATGCCCAGGCGATCTCTTGAAGCCCACCGGCGATTCCTCCCTCCGTGGCATCGTGCATCGCATGAACCCCTCCCACCTCAATGGCGGTCAGCGCATCTTTTACCACGCTGATCATTCTGATAAATTCTTGAGCCCCCTGAATGGTTTTTTTATCAACTTTCATTTGTAAGGTATCAGCCAATTCGGTGGATAGGATGGCGGTCCCCTCGATTGCGGCTCCCTTTGTCACGATGACGCAATCGCCGATTTTTGCTCCACTAGAGCTTACAAACTTATGCTTTTCAACATCCCCGACGGCGGTCGCAACAAGAATAGGTCTATTAATGCCTGGGGTGACTTCGCTATGACCTCCCACAATGGCAATACCGAGTTCCTTTGCGGCTTCGTCAATTTGACTGGTTATCCTTTTCAATTGAGTGGTATCGATGCTTTGAGGCAAAAGCATAACCACCAAGACCCAGAGAGGTCTGACTCCTCTGGTTGCGATATCATTGGCACAAACATTAACAGCTAACCAACCAATGTTTTCAATAGCGCCAGTTATTGGATCTGAGTGGATAACGAGCACTCTATCCCCAAAGTCGATCACCGTGGCGTCCTCACCTATCTTGGGCCCGATGATAACCCGAGGATTAGGAGAACCGAGACAAGTGAAAACCAATCGCTTGATTAAGTTGGGGTCCAGTTTGCCAACAGACAGCGAACGCTGGGTCATACTTATGAGCCTCCTAAGTAACGTTAGTGTTCATAACTTTTAAAACGATCCTCAGTCGGCACCCGCTTCGGGTTACTCCGGGATTTTAAACGAAGGAAGAGCGTGCCACACAGCTCTCACGATAGGAATTGACACTATAAGACCGACCGTCATTTGACCAATGTTAACAGGGATCTCTGCTATCGCGGCCACGCCGAGGAAGAATTGTTCGTAGAGAAAGTAGCCAGCGACCATCTCTAAGCCCCCAACAATAATAGCGAGGACAAGCCATCCGAACTCTGGCTCAAAAACAAACCCCATCAGAGTTACCAGTAATACAACTAACCCTCCCAAAGAGTACCAAAATTCTGGAGGAATAAACAATGTTGAGGTGGGACTTTGAGGAGGAGGGATGCCAAGGTAAAGTTCCACCGAACCACTATAGTAGAGAGAACCGATGCTGCTCAACAAAACCCCAGCGACCAGGCCCAAAGCAAATGTGAAGGTCTTCCACTGCAGTTTAGAACGAAACTTAAGTCTTTTACGGCTAAGAACGCCAACGATGGCTCCTTCCAATCCCTTAATGATGAGGGTTGCTGGCGCATAATGTGAATAGCCCAATAGTAGGTCTGCAAGCATAGAACCAACACCCCCGGCGAAAGAACCGATCAACGGGCCGAAAAGGAGGGCTGTGGTGTATACCATAGTTTCGCCAATGTTAAAGAAACCTCTTGTGTGAGGAACGTAAATGGAAAATACCATGGTGGTCGCGCACACAAGGGATGTAAAAGCGGCTGTGATGGCCAATCGCATTGTTGGCGAAGAGATTGCACGTGACACACCAATCACATTGATAAAGTTATAACTATACTATAATTGATTCCTCTCTATAAAGATTTTGTGGAAGTTAAACCAGCACTTTCAGCTCGTTAATGGCACGTAAAACTCTTTGCCCACGTCTAGTGATTTTAAAGTACTTTTTTCCCTCCCTCTCATAAGAAACTATTAACCCTCTTTCAAAGAGATGATCCAAGTGTTGATAGATGGCAGTTCGCGTCATGGTCTTTCCAATACTTTTCCATATGTCATAGCCGTATGTCTGCTTTCGGCTTAGAATGCGCAAGATCTTCTCTTTTGTGCTAAATTCCAAGCCTACGACCGCTGTCTTTCGTTTCTTTGTTAGGGCTTGAAGCACATCGGTTGCCTTTAACCCACTCCCAGTTATGAGACACACGACCTTGTCTTTCTCAGCGATGATGCCTTGATGAGCCAGTTTTTTGAGAGCCGCTATCGTGGCTGAGCTCGCTGGCTCCGCGAAGATTCCCTCCAGCCTCGCGATTTCTTGTTCAGCTGCGAAGATTTCGGGGTCCGAAACAGGGATAGCAATACCCTCCGACTCTCTTATGGCTTCGAGCGCCCACTTTCCATTTAACGGGTTGCGCACCAGGATTCCTAATGCGTGGGTGACTGGTTTAGAAGCGGCAACTGGCTCCAACTCGTTTTTTATGTGCGCGTTGATAATGGGTGCACACCCGTCCGCCTGCACGCCCACCAATTTTGGCAGCGTATCTATGTTTCCTAGGGCTTGCATTTCCTTGAAGCCCTTCCAAATGGAGTGTATAGTTCCGCCGCTCCCCATGGAAACAATAAACCAATCAGGCACGCCCAATTGTTCTGCAACTTCATAAGCGATGGTCTTCTGAGCCTCAATCACGAGGGGGTTCAACTCAGCCGTGGTTTGATACCAACCCGTTTCTCTTGCCAACGACTCTGCCCGCGTGATGGATTCATCTACGATATCCCCATGCTCCTCAAGGATTGCATCATAGATGAGCATCTGAGCCAGCTTACCCATATCCACCAATTTTGGAACAATTATGTGACAAGTGAGCCCATACCTGGCGCAGTAAGCCGCCAGAGAAGCTCCCATGTTCCCGCTTGAGGCGCAAATCATGGAATCGTGCTTTAAGTCTCGGGCATTCGAGACTATCAGTGTGGCGCATCGATCTCTGAAGGAGTTAGTGGGGTTTCGGGTTTCATCCTTCAAATACACCATGCCTAAACCGATTTTCTCCATAAGCCGCTCGGCTTTATGCAGGGGTGTGCCACCTTCCCCCATCGTCATCACACATGTGACTTCTGGGAGGAGGGGCTTGTATCTCCAAAAGGTGAAGGGACCAGTGGGCTTCATCTCGCCCACCTCTTTAAAATCATAAACATACTCGAGGAGACCACTACACTTCTCGCACTTATATTGTGGGGGATAAGGCTTAAGGGTTGCCGAGCATTCACTGCACTGAAGGATTGTCATGTGCGTTGACCCCATAAGATAAGTGGCGTCTTCCTAACTTTTCCTTATCGGTTGCTGGTAAAATTTTAAGAGAAGCGGAGACAAGTTATAGGCAAGGCGATGACCACAATCGGTGGGTTCCATTGAACATAAATGATCTAAAGCCTGGAATGAACCACGTGAGCATGAGGGTGAGGGTGTTAAGCATCTCCGAGCCCAAGCAGATCACCACCAGCTTAGGTGTCGAGCACGAGATCCTTGAGGTGGAGGTGGGCGACGAAACCGGGTCCATAGCCCTGGTTTTGTGGGATGAAAAGATCATCCCCATAAAGGTTGGGGACACCTTACAAATTGAGAATGGTTTCGTGACGTCTTTCAAGGGTGAGTGGAGAGTTAATGTAGGGAGGTACGGAGAGGTAGCGAGGGTATAGGTGATTCCTTAGCGTGTTAGCCCCGAAATCACCAAAAATATCGACATTAATACTTGTGTTAGGATTCCTCCAGCGATTAAGCCTGAGGCAATCAACACGCCTTTCTCTTTGAAGAATACCGCTCCATATTTGTGATCACTGTAGAGTCGAAGGATGCCTCCGATGCCAAAGGGCACGCCGTAGAAGGGTGGCAGCAGCATGCCTAGGGCCATGCCCATGATGGAGGCTGGAGTGAAGGCTTCGAGGACCGCTCCCAGTGCTCCACCCGCCAGGAAGGTTGTCGGATCGATGACTCCAGCGATGGTTCCCTCGGCGAACATGCGGAATATTGGCAAGGCTTGTACGAATGCGATGCACGGCATGGTAGGCGTGAGGAAGCCGGCAACCTTCCACATTACGAGGACGAAGGTAACGCTGGCAATAAAGGAGGGAAGCCAGCTAATCAAGACAGCCTTCACCACACCTTTCAAATCTAAGTCCAATCCGTTACTGATCTTTGCGTAACCTACGACGGAGTTTCCGACCCAAGGGCTCGGGCTACCGGGTTGTATGAGGTAGCCCGTGTAACCCCTATACCCTGTGGCAAACAAGGGAGCCATAAACAACAGAATACTTTGGACATCCGTGGTCATTCCCGCCTCGCCTGCCATCTTCGTGATAATGACGAAGTTGACGAAACCCGCAGCTAGCAGGAAAAACAAGGTGAAGGCCACAGAAATCACGGGTGGAAATGGGTATAAGAAGTTGAAGTGGTAGGCAAAGGTGAGAGTCGACGCGGCCACCACCATAAAACAGAGAAAGAGTCTTCTGTTAGTGGTGAGAGAGCGTATAAAAAACTGGAATAATTCACCATATCCTAACTTTGACCCTTTAGCTTCCAAGGCATTGGGGCTCTCGGGGGCTCTTGGCTTTAATCGGGCACTTAACATTTTGGTGACCGAAAGGACGATTCCTCCGAGGATCATAACGCCCAATCCAGGTGAGATCGTGTATTGGTAGAGGAGGTTCATGTACTGTTGCATCGAGTTTGGGCTATACGTGACGAACCCTTGATTTATTAAGATTGGAGCGGCTATGAGGTAGACAGCCAAGCTGCTGACCAAGATGCTTAAGGCAACAGGGGCACTGATGAAATAGCCGATGGCGATGAAGGCAACGTTCAACGCTATGCCGAAAAGAAAACCCCGAGGAAGATGAGAGCTAAGATCAATCAGGGTGGTTTCAACATTAATAACCTTGAGAAGATATTGAACAAAAGTGATTGCGAACCCCGCAATTAGGGAGTAGGCAAGAAAACGAATGTGGCCCTCCCTTTTGAAACAGGAATCGATGACGACAGCGCTTGCTGTGAAGTGTGGAAAGACCATCCTCCTGTTTTGAATGAAGAGTTGGCACGTGCAATATGACACGATCAATCCGAGCAAGCCACTGGTAGCTCCGAGGAAAAATATAACCAAAATAGGTGTCATCCAAGCGCTAAAGGAGAGTGTCTTGTCTTGAATCGCTTCGATGGATGGAGCCAGCCACACGGGAAGGTTGCTATGGACCACGTTCTCTTGTACGAATATGAGGAATCCGATGGTCCAAGCGACGCTGAGGCCGGTTCCGCTCATAATCCATGTTAAGGCTATCTCTCTTTTGCTTGAGTTACCAAGGAGTTTGTGAAAGAGGACGTATGACAAGAAGATGGTGACCACGCCGAATCCAACACCCATTCCAAAGTTGAGGCTTAGATAGGAGTTGACGAGGGTGAAGACGGCAGCAAGCACACAGCCTAAAAGGACTGCACGCACTGTGAAGCCCTTTGGTTTCCCCTCTTTCTTGGGCATGTCCTCACCTGCCACTAACCGCACTAGTTTTGCTCTGAGGGAGGGGTAACTTTTCCACTTTGACAGGAGGGGTTGCAAAAGACACACCCCTCTCAATTCTTAAACTTTCAGTATATTGAACTTCACCGTATATGTGACACTCCGATTCGATGAAGATTCTCTCCCCGTATAGGTTTCTGGCTCGGGCCCTCTCCTCCATAGTTATCGTGCGGGCACACACATCCTCAACCCGAGCCCCCTCACTGATCAAGACCTCGTTGGCACGTATGGGGCCTGTCACCTCACCCCGCCTACCAATCCTAACGTAAGGCGCCTTCACACCCACAACCGTGGTTATGGAGCCGCCCACCAAAACCTCGTCCATTGCGGTGGCGCTGTGGGCTTTGACGCTACCACCCACATCGACGGTTTGAGCGGTTAAGTCCCCCTTCACATCGATGGTTCCACCCACGTCGAGTTTTCCAGAGAGCTGTAGGTGTGCCCCAACATGCACTGTTCCCCCCACGTCAAGATCATTTCCCTGAGCCGAGCCGGAGAATTCGACAACCCCACCCACGTCGAGTTTTCCAAACTTCAGATCTCCATCCACTTTGCACGAACCGCCCACATCGATGTCCCCGCCAACGCATTTGCCAGCGAGCCTCACGACGCCCCCAACGTCAATGGTGCCGAATTCAAGGGAGTCCTTAGACTCGAAGGATCCCCCTACGTCAATCTTGCCCACGCGACCGCCCTTGACAGATGCTGTTCCCCCCACGTTGATTTTGGCCACATCAACCTTGGATTCAATGTTCACGGAGCCGCCCACGTCGATGTTTTTTGCTTTCACCTCGCCGATCCCTGTGAAGCGACCTCCCACGTCTATGCCCTGAGCCTGTGTGTTGCCTTTAACCTCAAGGCTGCCTCCAACATCAATGTCCTCTACCTTAAGATTCTTGCCTATCACCAAGCTCTTGTCTACATCAACCCTTTTTGCGCTCATCCCTCCCGTAACATTGAGACACCCATCTCGGATCTTTACACGGTCTTTAACTTCAAGGTCGCCATGGATCAGCACATCGCCCTCGCCCTCGAGATTTTCAGCCGATAGATCGCATTCAAATGTGCAATTTTCTTCGCATCGCACGGTTTCTGAGACGCTTAGCTTGGGGGGAACACCCTCACCCCTTATGGTGGCACCTCTGCCGAGGATGAGGTTTCCTTCAACAGAGCCCAACGTAAGCGTGGACCTAGATGGAACCACCATCTCTCTCGACATGACTTATCACACCAGCCCGCAATCATCACTCATGTTTAAATACTTCTTTCTATGCGGTAGCAGACGGATGACTTGTCCAGCCACCCCATCATCACGTAGCCAGTTTTGAGTTGACGATGGATTGTCTCAATGGTTTTTCTGAGGGGTTCTCCATAAGGAGCCGCCAGATGGAGCTCCATGGTGGTTTCCCAATACGGAAAGTGCCTATCGTTTTTGACAATCCTTATTTGAGGACTTTCCTTCTCAAGAGGGGTCTTTAGGGCTTCTGTCTCCTCCTTAGGGGCGATGACCGTTATCCTTTCCTCCATATATGATCGACTCTTTGAGGTCATCATTTTTCCATCTCAGACTCTTGTTAGACCTAAAGCATAGTCAAATCTTTAAAAGGCAACGCACCTTCAGAGAACATAACTTATCATCACAACATGTGACTACAGCGGCTCTTCAGACAATGCCGCAACCAGCTTCCTCATCCTCTTAAATGTCTCCAGATACTCCATGCCCCGCTTAGTTATCCTATACCTCTTGGAGTCATCCACAACCTCCTCCTTAACAAACCCTCGAGAGGCTAGAAAACTGAGAAACCTCTTGGTTCGATCGACGGGGAGGTTAGCCCCGTAGGAGGCCCTCGTAACGGGGCAGAGACCCCTCCTACTAACGATTTCTAGAAGGTCGGCGTAAATCTCGTACCTCGTCCGCCTCTCCAACCCCTCCACCTAACACAAAGCATAATAGGAAGAAATGAAATAACATTTACCCCCACGTTCGAGCCATCCCCAAACCATACATAGACTAAAAAATAAACTACTCTTCCAATCAAAGCTGCTTTAACATACCGTAATCCATTAGCTGCTCTTTCCAGAACTCGCGCGCGTATTCAAGCACCAGCAACCCTCCAAAGCCCGCTTTGCGAAGCAACCGAAGAATCTCGGAAAAGTCCAACACGCCTTCTGAATGGAAGATTGGAAGGTGAAGCCTCTTATGACCAGCCGTCCTATTGGAAGCATGAAGAACACCGATGCATGCAAGATGTTCACGTAAATCACGAATCACATCCCCATGCTCTTTCATGTGAGCGGTGTCGTAACACATCGCATAAGCCCCTGGATGGCCACTCACAAACTCCGCTATTTGATGTGGATCATGGAACAACCGTTTCCCACCCAGAAACGTCTCCCAACAGAGCCTGGCTCCAGAGGACTCCAGCAAAGGCTCTATGGTGTGGTTAAGGAATGCTTCAACCCTCTCCATTGTGATTTTGGGAGGGTGGATTACAAGATTTTGACAATCAAGTATCACGGACATCTCGATGGCTTTCCCTATTATCTGAGAGGAAAGGTCAACATCGTCAAGTTTCAATGCTGGAAGGTGGATGGCGTAAACACTTATCCATCGTGCATCCATTATCTGGCGACAGAATTTTACATGATTCAGTTTGAGAAAGTCCTTGGGTTTATGAAAGGCCAGCTCAATTGATCCTAGGTCTTTGATGTAAAGCTCATGGATTTGAGCCGGTTTTTGTTCAGGAAAGGTGTAGCGATGAGCGAGATTTAGCAGCATTGCCTTTAACCCGCTATGTCGGCATGATTTGACTATAAGATTTACGCTTGGAAGTTAAAGTCGTTTGCGAGCAGGCCTTAATTCATTGTCTCATCAAGGCTTTGACCCCTACCCATTGAACCGCTATGCCCCCTATAAGAAGCCTAAACCATAGGGTTACAACCCTCGTTAGAACGGTTGCCGCGGCGCTAATGGCGATGGGAATGCCAAGCGTTGTGTATAGACTCGTCATGACTATTTCCGTGAGACCTACTTCGCAGGGAATGCCCAATGGAATCGTTTGAATCGCTGTGGTGATGGAGTACACAATTATTATCAAGCTTAAAGAAACCGGGCGGGTGGGGATAAGGGAAACGAAGACCAAGTAGGCTATGATTAGATCGAAGAACCAAGCCGTCATGGAAAGGAACAATGGTAAAGCCAGACCTCTCGGGCGCTTGCCTAAGATTTCGATTCCTTCATGAAACGCCTCTAACATTTTCTGAGCCCTGTGCCTTAAGCGGGTTGGTCGCCAACGCCCACGAAGAATTGATGTGAGTAAACGTATCACCCAATTCACGATCTTTTCCGTTACTTGTTTCCTTAAGCATAAATAGCAAAACAAAGCCAATGAAATGGTGGTGCCAACCGCCACGATTATTATGAAGTTTAGAAGAATCCCAGAGGGCTCATACTGCAATACGAAAAGGGCTGAGCCGATGACCAAGCCGCTCAATGTTACTGTCATGGAAAGGATTCGATGGCTAACAACGGATGCTACAACTCTTCCAGTGTTCTCGCCCGAGCTTTTGGACATCAGATACGCCCGAGAAATCTCTCCACCAATCGACTCTGCCGGGACCAAAAGATCAACGAGGGTTCCTACCCAAGTAAACAGGAACGTATTTTGAAAGGCAGCCTTCACGGAAAGAAGGCTTAGCAGTTGTTGCCAGGTCAAGGAGTAGAAGGTCACACTCAACAAAACAGCTACAAAAGCCAGCGAGTAATAAAAGGGGTCGACACGCTGGAGAATCGTCGTAATGTCCGCAAAGCCGACAAAAAAATACAGATAAAGAACAAAAATGGATAATCCGATTAATAGAAGGGGCGCACCTCTTCTTATCAAAGAGTGATTTTTTGTAATCATTTGTGGCCGCACCTGACGATGGACAGAGGCAAATTGTGGCTACTCTATATTATATTTTTACATATTACGGGAAAATAATTACCCTCGCCTTTCAAGAATTGGCTTAATAATTTTGTCAGCAATTAAACGTGCCATTTGCTCAATGTTGCTTAGAGTGTCTGCCCCTAACGATGAAAAGCCCTCCAGAATTACGTCGAAAAGTAGGGTGGAATAATCCGTGGGGAGGTAGGATAAGCTTTCCATGAGGCGGCGCTTCATCTCTTCACCAAGTCTTTCATCTGAAAAGAGGGGTGCGGCACAGCCGGCCGCCTTCAGACATGAAACTAAGCATAGGATTTCCGAGATCGGCTTCCCCCTCGACACTTCCCATGAAAGCGTATCACTTTCAGATATGGTTAGAGTGTGCTTCGCGTAGGCCGCTTGATCCTCCAGGTAGCCTCGCCCATAAAGGAGACGAGAAACCTCACAGTCTTTCACCGCGATGGATGTCAAGTAAAGCAGGTTCGTCACATACTGCGTGGAGAGGCCAAAATGTTTAGCCATATCCAAAAACACCGTCGGAAGTAACAGGAGATAATAGCGCAGGCTACCATGCAAAACCGAGTGCCCCACCTCATGCCGAATCCCTCCCACCTGAACCAACTTTGGCAACTTCCTCATCTTCTCAAAACACAAAGTGATCCGAGGTGTCCCCCGCCAAGCTTCATGAGTAGCGAAAAATAGCTCTCCAAAGGATGCTGAAACTACTCCAACTTCAGCGCTCTCCTTTGATAGAAAGGCCTCAGCAGTAGAGGAGCGTTCAAATAGACACACATCAACAAGCTCAACCTTATGTGGCTTTAAGCGTTCATAACACTCTTCCATGGTCTTAACGGCGCTGTCCACCTCCTCGTCGCTTATCTCACCAAACTTTGATATAACGATTCTGACCAACTTAACCATCAACTTCCGTCTAGTTTCATAGTGCGTTGACTAAACTAGAACATTGTTTCATATTTATTATAGAATGCAGCCTTTTAACTCTTAAAAGTCTCCCTTTTCAAAGAGCTATTGTTCATCATTCAAAATTCTGGTTTTGGTTTTCCTAATTTCTTATCTAAGCATGCCTTGATGAAGCCATAATATTCTGGGTCTGGCTTTCCGGGTCGGCTCTTGAATTCCCCATGGAACTGGGATGCAAGGAAAAAGAACCTGTCAGGCAATTCCAAAATCTCCATTCTTCGGCCGTCGGGGCTCTCTCCCGAGAACACCAGCCCATGTTTCTCTAAAGCATGCCGGTAATTTGGGTTGACCTCCCATCTGTGACGATGGCGCTCATGGATCTCTTCCGTACCATAGAGTTTGTATGCTAACGTGTTCTTCTTTACCACAATATCATGAGCGCCTAATCGCATACTCGCCCCCTTATATTCGATGCCCTGCTGCTCAGGCATCAAGTCAATCACAGGATGTGGGGTGTCTGGGTTGATTTCCGTGCTGTTGGCTCTTTCAAGCCCACATGCGTTACGAGCGAACTCCACAACCGCCAATTGAAAACCGTAGCAGATGCCCAAAAATGGCACGTCATTTTCACGTGCAAAGCGGATCGCCTTCATCTTTCCCTCGGTGCCCCTGGGACCGAAACCATAAGGAACAAAGATCCCGTCATATTTTTTGAGAAGCTCCAATTCAATAGGGTTCAGCTCTAACCTTTCTGCCTCAATGTAATCAATCGAAACCCGGGCTTGGCAAGCCGCGCCGCTGTGCCTCAAGGCTTCATTCATGCTCACATAACTGTCCACCAAACCGGCATACTTGCCGACGAGCGCAACTTTCACTTCAAAGCGTGGTTTCACTAAGGAATCCACGAATTGTTTCCACGCATCCCAACTGGTTTTTTGTTTGGGTAGGTTCAGCCTTTTGCAAACGTAATCGCCCATACCCTGCTCGTCCAAGATTAGAGGGACTTGATAGATTGAGGGAACGTTGTATGAGCAAAATACTGCCGTTTCTGGGATTGTGCCAAATAGCGCTATTTTTCGAAGGGTTTCAGGATCAATCATTTCCTTGCAGCGGGCGACTATGGTATCGGGTTGAATTCCGATGCGACGCAGTTCATTTACACTATGTTGGAGGGGCTTTGTTTTCATTTCCCCGGTGACATCTAAAATTGGAACGAGAGCCACATGAACATACAGGGTGTTTTCAAATCCTTCCTCTAAACGCATCTGACGAATCGCTTCAAGGAAGGGCAACCCCTCTATGTCCCCAACTGTTCCTCCACACTCCGTCAAGACAACATCAACTTTCGATCGCTCTGCAACTAAGCGAATTCGATGCTTAATCTCATTCGTGACATGGGGAACAATTTGAACACACTTCCCCAAAAAGTCACCCCGACGCTCCTTATCAATAACGACCTGATATATTTGCCCAGTTGTGATGTTGTTTTCCTTAAGCAGATTGAGGTTCAGAAACCTCTCATACCAACCGAGGTCGAGGTCGGTTTCACCTCCATCATCCGTCACGTAAACTTCCCCATGAATGTAAGGGTTCATTGTGCCCGCATCCACATTCACATACGGGTCGATCTTAATGGCGGTAACGGTGAAGCCTCGAGCTTGAAGCATCTTCCCAATGGAGGAGGTCGCGATGCCCTTACCAACGGAAGAAAGCACACCACCCGTGACAAAAATGAACTTGGCCATCCCCGCACCCCTCACAACAAAACCATAAACTAAGCCACCCGTTAAAATCCTTTTCAGCGATAAGGGCAAGCCAACCCTTTACAAGCCCTAAAAAGATGCAGCTCAGGGATGTATGGCGATTTTCAGCTCCCTCTTCGATGTGTCCAGTATTTCAAATGCTTCTTTTATTTCGCCCAGACCCATTTTACGGGTTATTAGCGGCTTAACGTTTATTGTTCCAGAGGCTATGAGGTTTAAGGCTTTTTTGAAGTGTAGGGGGGTTGCGTGGAACGTCCCAAGTAGGGTCACCTCTCCGTAGTGGAGTAGCTCAGTGCTGACCCTGATCTCTGTTCCCGGGGGGCATCCACCAAACTCCAAAACAGTTCCGCCCTTTCGAACCATCCCTAGTGCTTGTTCCCAAGTTGATGGAAGCCCTATGGCCTCGATGACGACGTCTGCGCCGTAGCCGTCGGTTATTCGCTTAACTCTCTCAACGTTGTTTTCGCGTTTGGCATTAACGATTTCATCGGCTCCCAGCTCCTTGGCTATTTGTAGGCGCTCTTCAACAATATCACTGATCATAATCTGCCCCGCTCCCATTTTCTTAACTGAGAGTAGGTGCAGAAGGCCGATGGGTCCCGCGCCTATGATCGCCACGGTGTCTCCTAATTCAACGTGAGCTTCCTCGATTCCGTGGAGGACGCAGGCCAGCGGCTCTGTCATGGCTGCTTCCTCGTACGTTATGTGAGCTGGGATTTCCTGCGTGTTAAGGGTGACGATGCGTGCTGGGACCTTGATGTATTCGGCGTAGGCGCCCCAGAGCCACATCATATCCTCACAGAGGTTGTACTTCTCCTTCTGGCACATTCTGCATCGGAGGCATGGAGAACTGTTTCCCGCCCTGACACGAGTGCCCCTCTTAAGCCATGAGACACCATCACCCACCTCCACAACTTCTCCAGCCCACTCATGTCCAAACACCGTGGGAAGCGTGATGACACCCCCCACATAGCCCCTCTGAAAAATCTTTAAATCGGTTCCGCAGGTGGTTGCCGCCCTCACCCTCACTAAAATTTCACCTTGTCCAATCTCTGGAATGTCAATGTTTTCGGTTTTGAGGTCCCTCACTCCATACAGTAGGGCTGCCCTCATTTTCTCCTTTGACAACGTAATCTCACTCCATCAATTTTGGCGTTTGAGGATTCATTTTTCTCCCTCATTAAACACTATAACCTTTAGGCACTCCTTACTCTTTTCCGCTGTTTTAAAGGCGTCCTTAATTTGGCTTAATGGGAAGCGGTGGGTGATGAGCTCCCTCGCCTTCACTCTTCCGGAATCTATCAGCTTTAAAGCTATCCTGGTCTCGATGTGGGATGTGGAATAGGATGGGATTATCCTAATCTCTGAAAAGAACAATCTATTTGGATTTATGCTTATCCGTTCGTCTGGTAGTGTGGGTGCAAATATGCATACGGTTCCGCCTCTACAACAAATGTCCAACCCTGTCGATAAGGCCTCAGCACGCGGGGCGGTGACGACGACCACATCTGCACCTCTCCCATCCGTGGCCTCCCGTACAGCGTCAAACAGGTTCTCTCTCTTTGGATTTATCGCCAAGTCGGCTCCAAACTTTTTTGCAGCCTCCAACCTGTAGTCGATTGGGTCGCTAACGATGATCTGTCCAGCTCCAAAGTTTCTTGCGAGTGCTGTATGGATGATTCCTGATGGTCCCGCGCCTATGATCGCCACGGTGTCTCCCTTTTGAATGTTGCATTTCACCAGCGCCCGTAGGCAACACGCGGTTGGCTCGATTAAGGTGGCTTCCTCGAACGACAGGGCCTCCGGAATCTTCAGAGTGTCAATTTGCAGGTTTGGGGCCGGCACCCTAAAGTATTCCGCGAATCCCCCGGGATATATGTGGGTACGTCCAAACTTTTCGCACATGGTGTAGGTCCCGCGGTTGCAGTAATGGCACGTGAGGCACGCAACGTGATGATGCACAAAAACACGGTCTCCGGGCTTGAAGTCCCTCACTTTTTCGCCAGTCTTAACGACGACCCCAGCGGGTTCATGGCCCAGAACCAGTGGAGCCCGGTCTCTTAGGTACCATTCCATGAGGTCGGACCCGCAGACTCCACATGCCTTCATCTCCACCAGTATCTCGTCGGGTTCGATTTTTGGTGTGGGCATGTCCTCGATTCTTATGTCTTCTGGGCTGTAGTACATGGCGGCTTTCATTTTGTTTCAATCGTGTTTTGAAGGCGTGTTGACATTTAAGAAGTTTCCTATTCTGCTTGTGAAAATTTTCGGACTAACCTATCCCTGGAGGGATGAAGCGTTTGGGTTGGGCTTGCCTCTTTAAAAGAAATATGTCTCGGCTAACATCCAACTCGTATGTGAAGACCTTGGATTATAAGCGTCTGGAAGATATTGAAAGAGGAATGTGCAAACCCATACCAAGACAGCGCGAATAACGTAACAGACACATGCACCATTTACTCAAAGCCTATTTGAATACTAATTGCATCATATAGCTGACCCAGACTAGACCTAGGGGGAGGGAAAACCCTCCAAGCCAAACAACCACAGAAGTTATTACCGTATAGCCGTTAGAAATAACAACTTATAAACAAATCAGAGAAGCAACAGAAACGCTCTAAAACCTCAACCTTAATATCTCACGTGCGAATAAAAGAAACGATTCCAAGGCTTCTTCGGGCAAATCACTTATGTGCTTTCCCTAATGTTCTTCTCCGACCTGAAGTGAAAGTGTTTTGGAAATGTTTTGAGCCTCCTCGCATCTTTATCAGGCAAGTTATTACGTCTATAAATCGTTCCGTCAATGGCACGTCTTGCCCAATGATAAGCGTAAACGCCTTTCTTCCTCTCGGAAAGCCAAACATCAACAAAACTGCCATCTAACATCAAGATACGCAGTTTCCCATCGATCTCTCTGGTGCCATGCACAATATCAGAAAAACTAGTGATGGCAAGTTGAGCTAATCGCTTATACACTTCATTACGCAAACTCACGTACCGAGGTGCTCCTTCAAAATCTTCCGAGCCTTATCTGCCCTAAGCTCCAAATATTCCAGCTTAGTCAAATCATCGAAACATTCAGACTCAAAAACCTCACCCTTCTCCAGCTTACCCCAAAGCTCATCAAAAGATCTACCCCCATACTTGGCATGAATGCCTAGAATCTCGGCACTCAAACTCCTTAATTCAAACAATTAAAAAGCAACAGATTAAATTAAGTCTTTTTCAATCTTTCTATTCACGTATCTTATTGCCCTCATCAACGTCCTTCAAGCACTTATCAACCTCAGGAAAAATCTTGCCCCCATAATAAGCATAAGAATGAAGATAAAGAAACGCATCATCTCCAATTTTGACTAGCCGCTTCTCCCCAAGTTTGTTCAACGCATCTCTTCTCTCAGAGTGAGAATCAGACTCAGGGAAACCCCGCTTCTGTATCAAGGCCGAAACAACCTCAGTGTAAGCATGAAAAACCTTCTTGCAGCCCTCCCTCATCACCATCAAACTACCAGAACGACGACCACTCTCAAAATGCTCCACACCAGCCTCAAAAAACTCCCCGGCACTCTTCAAGTGCTCCTTAACACCCGCCAACCAAACACACCCCATTCATGTTAGATGACAACAGAAACCTCTTAAACATTCACACACCGAAAACCTATTTGGATCCAAATAGAGGGCCTATCCAACCGAGCGCACACATACAAATCCACGAATGTGATTCACACTGGAAAATCAACAGTAAATTGGGCATCACACAGAAGAGTGTGAACTGTTGGAAACGCATATCTGCACATCTTGTGAGCTTGCTGTTAAGGGATGACAATTGTATGTGACCAGCGTGGAGAGGGTGAGGGAATACGAGGTCGACGAAGAGGGGGCACGAGGGGTGAGAGTGAAATACCTGTTGCACAAGGGTGTGGGCGCGGAGAGACTGCAACTTCGGCTTTTCACCATCAATGTTGGAGGCTATACCCCACTGGAGAGGCACGCGCATGAGCACGAGGTGTTTATGCTTCAGGGAAAGGCTCTTGTCCGAGGAGGAGACCAAGAAGTTGTGGTAAAATCCAGGGACGTTGTATTTATCCCCTCGTTTGAGGAGCATCAATTCAAGAACATCGGCGATGAACCAGTAGAATTTCTATGCACAAAAGAAACTCAAGAAAAGGAGGGATGAAAAAGAATTTTTGAGCATCTCGGACTGATTGCAGAGATATTATAACGCGACCGTTGACAATTCAAAACCGACGCTTGCAAAGTTCCTTTAATACTTGGCTTGCATATAAATTTAAAATTTAGCAACCATAATACATTAAGAGTTGGAGTAAACCATCAAAATAGAATTGTAATGAGGTGGATGACGTGTCCTATGAGGAACGTTGGAAACGCTTGATTTTTAAATGGACAGCGCCGAAGGGGTTCGCTGCTATGGTGCTATTTTTGATACTGTCCTCCCTTACCGAGTACTCCTTGGTCTCTTTTTTCCTATCCCTTGGGCTAACGGACAAATCCTTGCTCACTGGAACTATTTGGGTCCCCTTAACTGGTTTATCTTTCACCCTAACCATTAGCCCGTTGTTTCATTTGATCCCCTTCGGGGTGATCGTTGTTCTTGCTTCAAGCTGGATGCATCTCACGAAGTATGCGGCAGTGGTGCCACGCAGGATGGAGCCCATCAAGAAGCCATCAATTGCCCGAAAGGTTCAACAGGTAAGGACGACCCAGAAACGCTTTAAGTCAATCAAACGGTTTTATAAGAGGATGGGCAAGAAGTTCCAAAGAATCGGTTGGGCTCTTACATCTTTGTATCGACGAGCGGGCGCAGCCATTCTCCGAGTCCGCGGCATCTCATATTTGACGCAACGACTTTTTTTCGCGAAAGCCGCCATTAAAAGCACCGCAGCCATCCTCACGGTATTTGTGGTGTCCTTTTTTGCGCTATGCGCTCTGGGATATCCGAGGCTGATTTATGATGCCACCACTGGGTTCTATGGGGGAAACCCATCCTTCCATAGGCTCGTACTCCAAACCTTCAGCACAGCCCAAGCAATAGGACAGGCCCTGCCCCCCATATGGTGGCTAGCCTCAGCAATAAATAATGCACTGCTTGCCGCTGCACCAGCTTTCAGAGGCACCATCGAGAACTCTGTGACGCCCATAACAGCACCTGTAGTGAAACTCGACTTAGTGTGGAAGTACGCCATCTGCCAAAACATCGCGGCATGGATCTCCACCTTCGCGGCCTTAGAATATGGGTGGTACACCTCCCGCCTCTATCGCCGTCCAAAGCCACGATAATCAATTTCTTAACTTGGGAAATCTCTATTTTATATTGTGGATAAATGGTGGTGATGAAGTGGCTGACCGACCCAGGTTTGGTCCAGCCGGGGTTCCCACGGCGTTTAAAGCCCTCAAGCGCTCAGTTGTTGAATTCCCCAAATACCTTCATGATGAAGGACTTGACGCCTTTGAGTATCAAGCAACCCGATGGGGTCCCAAACCACAAATGAAGATGGAGGACGCAGAAGCACTTGGGATTAATGCCAAGAAATACGATGTGTGGCTAACCTTACATGGATCGTACTTCATCAACCTTTGCGGGGACAGGGAAACCATAGAGGGGAGCAAAAAGCGCTTGATTGCATGCGCAACGGCTGCGGATTGGATGGGTGCGCATGTGGTGGTGTTCCATCCCGGGTTTTATGGTAAGAGGACTCCTAAGGAGGCCCTCGAGCTTTGTGTGAATGCCATGGGCGAGGTTGTGGAATCGCTTCATTCGCTTGGAATAGGTGAGGTGCGTCTCGGACCCGAGACAACTGGTAAGCTTTCACAGCTGGGAAGCTTAGATGAGATATTGGGGCTTTGTGAGAGGGTTGAGTTGACGGATCCCATAATAGATTGGTCCCACATCCACGCGAGGGAGGGGGGCAGGCTGAGGACGATAGGCGACTACCAAAAGGTGATGGACGCTATTGAGAAAAGATTGGGAACCGATATGTTGAGGAACCTGCATTGCCACTATACCCCTGTTGAATTCGCGGAGAAGGGGGAGAGGCGCCACCACACCATGGATGAGGCTGGGTTTGGACCCGAGTTCAGATTTTTGGCAAATCTAATCGTGGAGATGGATTTAAAACCCGTGATCATCAGTGAGAGCCCAATCCTTGACATCGACGCTCAAAAGATGCGAGACATCTTGTTAAGAGAGTTGGGGGAGAGAAGTAAGCGTTAACATACATTTGGCGTATAAGTGAAGGAGTTGTTGGTGAGAAAAAAATTATGGACGGTACCCATGGGTCTAGTAAGCGGCTCGGAAGGAACCCAATTTTAAACGAGACATAAATGGAGTTTAGTGAGTCAAAATCCAGCAGCATGACTGCGCGGATTAACCTACAGAATCTCACAACTTAAATTGCGGATTATTAACATCTTGTCTGGCCGTTGATGGTGTTAAACCTTGGCGCGACTTAAAGGATTCCAAAAACTCACGAGCGTCGATGACGCTCTTTCAATATTTCTAAGGCAACTTCCATTAGTAAGGTTGGGGTCAGCTCGGATCCACCTCCATGAGGCGTTGGGGCGAGTATTAGCTGAGGATGTTGTGGCGGAGGATGACCTGCCCCCCTTCGACCGTTCAGCGGTGGATGGCTACGCTGTGAGGGCACAGGACACCTTTGGGGCATCCCAATTCACCCCAAAAATCCTCAGGCTGGCCAAGCAGGATGAGGTTGGTGAGAACGAGGCGAGGCAGATTTGGACGGGAAAACCGCTCCCTCGTGGCGCTGATGCGGTGGTTATGCTGGAGCATACGAGGAGGATTCGTGACAAAATCGAGGTTTGGAGCTCGGTCACCCCTGGCGAGAATGTCTCCAAGAGGGGTGAAGACGTTCGGAGGGGTGAGGTAGCGGTGAAGGTGGGAACTCGGTTAAAGCCCCATCACACAGGCTTGTTGGCCGCACTGGGTGTGACGCTTGTTGGTGTCGCTGAAAAGCCCAAGGTTGGCATCCTATCCACCGGGAGCGAGCTGGTTGAGCTGGGCCACAAGCCAAAGCCAGATCAAATAATTGACGTAAACCGCATGATTCTTTCCTGCATGTGCCAGGAACTGGGCGCAGACCCCTTGGACCTCGGCATAGCAAAAGATGATCTGGATGCAATTGGTGCAAAGATTCGGGAGGGGATAATTGAAGCCGATATGATCATCACGACCGGGGGAACTAGCGTCGGATACACCGACCTTGTCCCGACAGCCATAAATCAGATCGGAGAGCCAGGCATGATTGTGCATGGGGTAGCCATGCGCCCAGGCATGCCGACAGGACTGGCAATCCTTCAGGGAAAGCCTATCATCATCTTGTCGGGAAATCCGGTTGCGGCCATGATCGGGTTTGAGGTTTTTGCTCGACCCGTCCTCCTTAAACTGTTGGGAGCGGGGAGCGAGCCCAGGCCCATGCTGAGGGCAAGATTAACCCAGAGGGTCCCTTCAGCATTGGGGCGGCGGGTCTTCTTGAGGGTTCATGTTTTCGAGAGAGGCGGCGAACTTTTCGTTGAGCCCGTTCGGGTAAAGGGTGCGGGGGTCCTCACAACAATGACCAAGGCAAATGGATACGCGGTGATTCCAGAAAACTGTGAGGGACTTGAGGAGGCCGAATTCGTCACCGTGCACCTCTTCGATAAAATTGGGGGGGCACCACTTGTTTAGAAAATTACTTTCGATCGACGAAGCTAAACAGATACTTGAGCGAAAGTTTTCCCCAAAACCCGTGGGCATGGAGCGAGTCCCCCTTTCTGAGACCAACAATCGTGTTCTGGCTGAGGATGTTGTGGCGCCGATGGATGTCCCACCTTTTGATCGAGCAACGGTAGATGGTTATGCAGTGAGATCCACAGATACCTTTGGCGCGGATGAGGACCGCCCCGTTTCCCTTAGACTCTGTGGGTGTGTGAGCGTGGGTGAGACCCCTGGCGTGGTCGTGGAAAGTGGCTCCACCGCCGAGATAGCCACGGGTGCGCCCCTGCCTCAAGGCGCTGATGCGGTTGTCATGATGGAGTATGCCATTCAAAGCGACGACGAGGTTTTCATTACCAGCTCGGTTTCGAAGGGGGAGAATGTGATGAGGGCGGGCTCCGACATCCATGAGGGGGAGGCCATCCTGAGGAGAGGACAAACCTTACGCTCCCATGAGATAGGGGTTTTAGCCGCGCTCGGCTTAACAGAGGTTAGCGTCTACAAACGACCGAGGGTGGCTATCATCTCCACGGGCGCGGAGATCGTTGAGCCTGGCAGACCGCTTCCACCAGGAAAAATCTACGACATTAATACTCACTCCCTGAGCGCTGCGGTCTTGGAATGCGGAGGTGACCCAGTCATTTTGGGAGTTATCCCCGATGAAATGGATCAGCTTAAATCGGCAATCAAGAGGTCGCTAGGCTTGGCGGACATTGTTATTACTTCAGGTGGGGTTTCGGTTGGACCCACAGATGTCATCCCTCGGGTGCTAAATACATTGGGTAAACCCGGCGTGGTTGTTTGCGGAATAGCCTCTAAACCGGGAAAGCCCACCACAATTGCAATCATTGATGGAAAGCCTGTTTTCTCCCTTCCCGGTCACCCCACCTCCTCCCTGCTAATGTTCCATACGTTCGTTCGCCCCATGGTCTGCAGCATGGCTGGAAGGCGTGAAGAAAAACATTCCACAGTTGGTGCTGTTGTCGCATCGAAGGTGTTTCCAGCGAGAGGTCGTCGAACCTTCGTGATGGTGAAACTCACCCGCGACAGATCGGGGAGGCTGATTGCCTCACCAGTTCCACCAGGACTTTCAGGCGCCATAACCACGCTGGTGAGAGCGGACGGTTTCATAGAGATAGAGGAGAGCCAACAGTTTATTAACGCCGGAGAAGAGGTTGCTGTTCATTTGTTTAAGCCTTTACAAGGCGTTCTGTCGATGGGGTGATGCCGTTGAAGGTAGGCGTGGCGGGCTGCGGGAGGGTTGCAACCACGATTCATCTACCCTCCCTCCAGAGGATCGGCGACGTTAAGGTGGTGGCGGCTGTCGATATTGATGAGGGTAGGCTGCATGAGGCCCTAGAAAGGTATCATATCGAAGAGGGGTACGCTGACTATCGACTCATGTTAGAGAGAGCCGATATAGACGCGGTTTTTGTTTGCACCCCTCCCGAAACGCATTTCCGAATCGTTGTGGATTCCATCAAACATGGTAAGCATGTATTGTGTGAAAAGCCGATAGCCAGCACCGTCGAGGAGGGGCTGGCAATTAAGAAGGCGTTGGAGATAAAACAAAGGGAAACCTCGAATCACTTGGTTTTGATGCCGGGTCACAACTTCACCTTCACCCCCTGCTTTACCAAGGCCCTACAACTGATTCAGGACGGGGAAATTGGAAGCTTACAAAGGATTCGAGGTCGTGCGGTTTCAAACTTGACGTTTTACGGAGCGAAAACCGACTTCCGCCTCCATGCGAAAGGAGGGCTGATTGAAGATCAGCTCCCCCATGTTGCTTATCTTTGCCACGAGCTTGGAGGCCCATTGGAAAAGGTTCTGTCTATTGAGGCACGCCGTAGAGGGCACACGGTAGTCGATGAGGTGAATGTGGAAGCGAGGTTGACAAATGGGATCATGGCTAATCTATCGGGTAAATGGACCTTTCTACTAAATGGTTTCGCCCCCACGCTAAGATTTGACATTGTTGGTGACATAGGGCAAATGAGGATGGATCTTCTCAGAACGCCCTACAATATCACCATCATTAAGAATGGGGAAGAAGAAACCATCCATATGGGTCGGAGGCTCCGCCAATACTGGGACGCCCTCCGATCCAAACATCCTTCCTACATGAATGAGCTTCTACACTTCTTCCAATGCATTAAGGGAGTGAAACCATCTTGGGTCTCCGTTGATGATGGCATCGAGTTGATTAGAACCATAAACGAGGTGAACACCCACTTCGAACAGAGCCCCTACTCCCCCACGGGCAGAGAGAAAGCGGTGATACTACGAGTTAGAGAAGATATTGAAAGCACCATCCGAAGGTCCATCGACTTACTCGGAGGCTTACACATAAAGAGAGACGATCTCGTGGTGATTAAACCAAACGTTTGTTACCCTAAGAACATCGAAAACATGGTTATAACGGATCCTAGGGTGTTAGAGGCGACAATTAACATTGTGAAAACAAAAACCAGGAATGTTATTGTTGCAGAATCCGACAGCGTATCCGGAACCGCAGACTATCGGTTAACAAAGAGTGGAGTGATGGATTTAGTTAAGAAGTGCGACGTGGAGTTCATAAATCTGAGCAAGGATGAGTTCGAGGAACACGAGGTTGCGGGGCTTACCCTTCAAATTCCTAAGACTGCGATGAAGGCTGACTTTCTCATCAACGTCCCAAAGGTCAAAACGCACGATCAGATGGTTATTTCCATCGCAATGAAGAACATGTTCGGCGCTTTAGCGAACAAGAAAAAGTCAGAGCTTCACAGCCAATTGGCAGAGGTTTTGGCATTTGTCACTCGCAAAATCCGCCAGGACTTGATCATTGTGGATGGGATTGTTGGGATGGAGGGGCTTGGCCCAATTCAAGGGAGCCCCGTGGACTTAGACCTGATCATTTCAGGGTTAAACCCCGTGACTGTGGATGCGGTCTGTTGTCATATCATGGGTTTTAACCCCTACGCAGTTGAAACCTTATGGAGAGCCTACAAAGCGGGAGTTGGCGAGATCGACATTGGACGTATCCAGGTTTTCGGCGAAAAAATCGATGACGTAAAAAGGAGGTTTAACCACCCGGTTCGTTCACCCAAAAACATTTTCAAGGCTTTAAAAACGAGACTTAAAATTTGCTTAAGACAGTAAGGCCGGGCACCTTAAGAGTTTGAGTTTTGGAGCTAGAATAAATGAAGAGCTTCTCCGTAATAGTGCCCACCTTTCAAGAACAAGCTTATATAAAAAGAACGCTTCTGCCACTGATTGAAGCAAAGCGTCATGCAAGTTTGAAAGGCGTAGAAATGGAAATCATACTAGTGGACAGCGGAAGCGACAAGACCGAAAAAATTGCAAGATCTTTTACCGATAAAGTTTACAAACTTGAAGATAGAGGTATAGCAAGGGCGAAGAATTTTGGGGCACTGAAATCACGTGGAGAAGTTCTGATATTCTTGGATGCCGATGTCATCGTTCCAGCAGATTTTCTTGAGAAAGTCTCCAAGTCCTTGGAAAGCCCTGAGGTGATCGGAGCCAGCTGCGCCAACTTTCCAGCAAATCCTTCAATTTTAGAGAGAATATTTTTTACGATTTATAACATTGCAGCTCGATTTTGTTTTTGGCTACCACCAACGAGATTCAAAATTCAAGCAAGAGGAGAATTTTTTGCGGTGAGAAGAGGGTTTTTCTTTAAGGTAAACGGATTTAACGACATCCTGCCCTGCGCCGAAGATGGAGAGCTATCTTATCGACTTTCAAAAATTGGGAAGATAGAGTTTATAAAGGATTTGTGTATCCTTGAATCTGGAAGAAGGCTTAAGAAGTGGGGCCTATTCAGAACATACAAGACCTGGTTTGAAGCATGGACGTCATTGGTGCTTTGCGGAACAACAAAATTTAGTACTTGGAAAGCCGTGAGGTAAAATTCGATAAATCTCAAGTCATCAACCCTAATCGTACATGTAAGGAATTATGCCTCGAAGAAAACTCTGCAAAGCGAGGATAAGAGAGACGAGCGCTAATGATGCCATAGTAAGGATGTGAGGGGCCTTTCTCCAGTGTTTTCTAATCGATTTGAGAGCGACAGGTAAAAGAGTGGATGCTC
>LIHJ01000009.1:17785-32985 GCA_001399805.1 Candidatus Bathyarchaeota archaeon BA1 | reverse complement strand
GGGGCCCTCTTGAGGTCAAGTATGTCTACGAGATCCTCCCTCACCTTTAGAGCCTCGGATATAGCGAAAAGGGCATCGCCGAAACCCTTTAAGTCGTTGTTCATGAGCAGGACGGCCACATCATAGTCGCTTATGGTTGAACTCATATTTTTCGCCCTTGAGCCGAAGAGGTAAGCCAGTAACACATTTTTGTCCCTGCTTAGAGCCTCTCTGAGCTTCGTTATAACGTCCTCAGCCATAGGCCTCCCTGCTTTTCCACCAGCCTGCCGCGTCATCGATCATGAATAGTCATCTTTACTTAAAGGTTGATCCAGCGCTGATAAAGGTTTCTTCGGCTTTGGGGCGGATCAACCTGTATCTGAGTTGTCTAGTTGAATGGGGGTGAAGTAATCGTTTTAACGGGAATTTCGGAGCCCCCTTTAATAGCGGAGGGCCAACAAGATAGGCAGGCATAAGTTTTAGAAAACCTTATAATTGATGAGCTTGACACATATATGTAATAGACAAAAAGGAAGGAAAAATATGAGGTTGAAAGGCGTTTTTATGATATCGACTTTGGCTTTAGCTCTTCTAGTGTCATTGACGGTTGCTCCAGTGTCAACGAAAGCGAAGCCATCGCCGCAAAGGGGTCCGCGCGCCTCTGAGCTGAAAATACTCTTCTACCCGGATGCTCATGCCGCGTACACCGCCTTACTAGTCGGAGAAATTGATCATTATACTGGGATGTTATTGCCAGACCAATACTTTGATGCGGTGAAAAGACCAGAGATCAGCGTGTCACAACTCGTGACCACATTTACGGTTATAAACCACGCGTTCCAGAGCAACTACACATTTCCAGATCGTCCAGGCATTCGCAATCCATGCAATGATTTAAACTTTAGAAGGGCCATGCTCCACTTGGCAGATAGAGACAGCTTTATAGAGGTGGTCCTAAAGGGATTTGCAAAAAGAATAGACGTGCCTATTGCGGCGCCATCTGCGGCATGGATGAACACGGGCCTGATCGGCGCCAACTATCCATACCCCTATAGCCGTGCCAGTGCCGTAGCATTGCTGGAGAGGGCTGGGTTTAAGGATCATGATGGGGACGGGATACGAAACTATCCGATAGGCTGGGATGGAGCGCCCACCGATCCAAAGACAGGGAAACCCGTGAATCTTGATCCCATCCTATACTATTCGTATGATACGCCTCCTGAGCGCGCTCAAATTACAGAGCTCCACGCAGCGGAAATGAGGGCGGTGGGAATTCCAGTGGAGCACCGCGTTAGATCCTACGCCTTCTTTGACGACGTAATCTGGACCGACTACAACTACCAAATGGCCACGGACGGATGGAGCGTCGGAAGGTTCCCAACGTATCTCCGGTCCTGGTTCCACAGCGAAATGTGGATACCCGGATATGGAGGGCCCAACGCCTACACACCCGGATATCCAGACATCGACGAAGCGGTAGATGGAATTATGTACGCCAAGTCTCTTGAGGACGCTAAAGAGGCCTCGTTGCGCGCTCAAAGCCTCATCATGGATAAATATGCTCTTTGGATCCCCATATGGTCAGCGGCAGGCTTCTACGGGTATAGAAACCTATTGGGCGTTGTGTCGACGCCAAGTACGGCCCCGTGGAACTTCTTCACCCAAATGAATGCCTATCGAGCCGACGACCCAACAAAGCCCATCAGAATTGGGATAGTCCCGGCGCCACCGAACCTCAACCACATCACCGCCATGTGGGTTGTATCCGTATTCACAATGGGTCCATTTGGCTTGAGTCCCTTTCCGTTTGGCTTGAATCCACACGACGCAATGATAGAAGTACCATTATGGTCTCAAGACTGGGAGCACACAACGTGGATGGACGGCGCTACGGAGAAATCGACGAGCAGGTTCTGGATTAACAAGGGCTCGAACTGGATCGAGCCGATAACGGGCAAGGTGCTTGCACCATTCACTACAGAAGGACTTGAATTCAACGCCTGGTATCACTTCCATACGCCCTCCTGGGTCCGCGCATTCTACGCCAAACTCCACCACATCGAAGTCCCCAGCCCTCATCAAGTCGATTACCACTGGGACACGTTCAGCGTCTTCTCCACATACCTCCCTTGGGGATGGTCCAGGGTACTATACGCACCAGCATGGAAACGACCACCACTCGCAACGCTGGAGACTAAAACATTCGTTGAGGAGGTGAATGCCACGACCCCGGGCGACCTCGCCCTGCCATTCCGAGCCCTGGGCGCCCCTGTGGAAGCGGTTTCCATCACCACAACTGCCCCAGGCTACGCGACTCTGGCAAAATACACCCAATTCAACATCGTCAAGGGTCGAATAAGCATATTTGTTGACCTACCAGACGGCACAAAGATCACGGTTAAATACTGGGCCAGGGGCGACTACGCAGGCTACACCTGTGGTGACCCCGCGATCCCATGGAGTGAGATCCTGATTGGAACAGGCCCATGGTACATGACGGCTCTTGATCGCCTTACTGGCGCAACCTACAAGGCCAACCGCCACTACATGCTTGAAACCCCCCTGCTAGGAGAAACTGACTGGATGTATACGTGGATCCCTGGACCAAAGCCAAGAAGCGGCCACATGAAAATCACCGTAGATGACGTAGTGGTGGCCACGGGTGCCTATGGATCCGGGGTGGGTGGGGTCGTGCCGCCACCCCACTGGATCGTGATAGCCGACCTAGCCCCTAAACAAGGTTTGATCGACATATACGACATAATCGCCATAACAAAACAATATGGTGCCATATTCTGGAGCCCACCACCATAGATGATGCAGCCAGTTAATCCAAAACCCCCATTTTTTTTAAACCCAAGAATCACTAAACTTTAAATGCCTCTAATCACTAAACTTTAAATGCCTCTAATCACTAAACTTTAAATGCCTCTAATCCGAGGAAAACAGTATAGAATCACTGAAGGAAGAAGTTGGGTAATATGGGCTTAAAGAAATACATTGCGAAAAGGACGTTTTATTGTCTGATTGTTCTCTGGTTTATCATGACAATCAACTTCGTAATTTTCGTGGCGATGCCCGGGGACCCGGTTGCAAGGTGGGTAAAGGCACAGGAAGGGATGGTGTCACGGGATGAGCTGGAGGCACTTAGGAAACTGTATGGCCTAGAGATGTCCCTAACTGATAGGTACTTTTTATACATAAAAAATATGATAACTTGGAATTTTGGAAGAAGCCGGCACGTGGATGTGCCGATAGCCCAAGAAATATCCCTAAGGCTGGGTCACACCCTATATTTGATGGGCACCGCAGCGTTTTTCTCCATAATGATTGGAACGCTACTCGGCGTTTTGATCGCATCTAGAAGGGGGTCGAAGACAGACACGGGGGTAGTCACGGGCGCATTGATCTTGGGCAGCTTGCCCGTGTTCTGGATAGGCTGGTTGATCCTTTTCTTCTTCGCCCTATACTTAAACTGGTTTCCGATCGGTGGAATATATCCCAAAGAATGGATTGGCCGCATGCCCACTGACCCGTTGCAGATCATCTGGGGACGATTATTGCATATGGCCCTACCAGCCCTCACCCTCATCACTCTCACCATGAGTGGATGGATGCTTTTAACAAGACAGTGCATACTTGAAATAATCACCGAGGACTATGTGGTTACAGCCAAGGCAAAGGGATTAAGGGAAAGAACGGTTCTGCTCAAACATGTATTAAAACCCGCATCGCTTCCTCTAGTGACATCCGTGGCCTTAACTATAGCGGGTCTCTGGAGCGGCGCTATAGTGACTGAAACGCTCTTTAGCTATGAGGGTATGGGCAGATGGATATGGAATGCAATATCAGTTCAAGATATCCCAGTTTTGTACGTCGTTTTCTACATATCAGCGCTCACTATAGTTATCGCAAACTTCGTAGTGGACCTGGTTTACGGGCTCATAGACCCACGGATAAAGGTCGGGAGATAGCCAATGGCCACATACAAAGCTAAAATGGCCTTCAGGATTAAAGGGTTTAAACGCTTTTGGGCAGAGTTCAAACGATGCAAACGAGGAGTGGTAGGGATCACATTCATATGCCTTTATGCAGTTTTGGGCGTTTTCGGACCGATTTTGTCACCCCACGACGCGCTTTCTCCCTCATTGCTAGGTTATTATCCCGCAGGGAAGGCTCCCATAGCAAACGAGTTAGCCGTGCCAACCTGGTACAGATACCTGCCTGGAGGAGGGGACTTATCTGAAAACATGAAGGTGGTATCAGACCACGAGTTCTCTTCAGAGGAAGCGATGAAGGCCTGGCACTGGGAGACAAACGCCCCCAACCTTGCAAACCTGAGATATAACCCTGTGAAAGGAGATCGCAACGACGGAGCCATAGAAGCGCTCTATAGACGTGAAGCTGCTGATGTACCCCCAAAGAAAGCCTACATAAAAATAACCCATAAGTTCACATACCCCTACAAAAGGAGCCCAAAGCTGTTCTGGATACACGTGTCCTATCTTGTCGATGGTACATTATCAGCAGACAGCGCAGTCACAATAGAGTTTCTTTTCCGCAGAATCCAAAAACCCCCACCACTGGTTAACTATACCTATCCATTAGTCAGTCATGAGGACTCGTCAGTTATCTATACATATCCATTACACGCCGAGACCATCATCCGCCCAAGCATGGGTTGGACCCATACATGGATAAGGTCAAATAAGGAAACCATACTCAGAGACCCAAAATACTGGTTGAAGCCGGAAGCGACAATATTCCCAACCTCGGGCGACTACACATACGAAATCAGAATCGGTTTTGAGGATAAAGGGGGTAAGGGAAAAGACATCACAGTCTACCTTGACAACTTAGACATAATACTTTACGGGGAAGTCTACGGCATCCTCGGCACAGATGGGCGTAAGGGCAGTCCACGGGACATAGCCACATCCTTAGCCTACGGCGCCAGGCTCTCCATTTTCATTGGCTTGCTTGCAGCAGTAATTTCCGTGTCCCTTGGGCTCTTCATAGGCCTAACCTCAGGATACATTGGCGGCGCGACAGATGAAACCCTGATGAGAACCACAGACATCCTCATGAGTCTACCCTGGCTGCCACTGGTCATAGTCTTAATGGTGGTATTAGGAAGCTCGCTATGGAACGTCATATTGATCCTTTCCCTCCTGGGATGGATGTCATTCTCCCGCAATGTGAGATCCATGGCCCTCTCTCTGCGTGAACGAGCCTTTATCGAGGCCGCGAAGGCTGCTGGAGCAGGCAAATTCCGCATAATCTTTAGGCACATCCTCCCCAACGTGTTTGCCCTAGTCTACCTCGCGCTGGCAGTATCAGTTCCAGGAATCATTGTAACGGAATCCTACCTAAGTTTCCTTGGACTCTATGACCCCTGGCAACTGTCGTGGGGGAGAATGTTTTTTGAATTCTCCCAATCTGGAGTTGCCGTCACGAAAGGAATCGGCGAGTATTGGTTCTGGGTAGTGCCACCTGGCATGGCAATATCCGTATTAGCGATTTCGTTCATCTTGGTAGGATATTCCCTTGATGAAATACTTAATCCAAAACTCAGGGTAAGGCGTTAATAGAACGGGAGTAATATGGCGCTGCTAGAGGTCAACGATTTAAAAACTTATTACATTACGCTTAGAGGCCCAGTAAAGGCAGTTGACGGTGTCAGTTTCCAGGTTGAAAAGGGGGAGGCTATGGGGCTAGCCGGGGAGTCTGGTTGTGGCAAAACCACTGTGGCCCTTTCCCTCTTGAGAATCCTACCTCCTGGAGGGAAAATCCTAGGTGGAGAGATTCTATTCAACCGCATGAACCTAGTCAACCTCGATGAAGATGCTATGAGAGAGAAAGTAAGGTGGAAGGGGATATCATTAATCTTTCAGGGAGCCATGAACGCTCTTAACCCAGTCTACACCGCGAGGGATCAAATTATCGAGGCGATTAGAACACATGAACCTGATGTGAGCAAGGATGAAGCCAAGAGGGGAGCAGAAAAACTCTTCGAAATGGTTGGCATCGAACCCTCAAGGATTAATAACTACCCCCACGAATTCAGCGGAGGAATGAAACAACGAGCAATGATAGCCATGGCCTTGGCATGCAACCCTCTTCTCTTGATCGCAGATGAACCAGCCACAGCCTTAGACGTGATCATCCAAGCACAGGTTCTCAAACTCATAAGAGAGCTCAAGGAAAAGCTGAGTTTATCCATGATCCTAATAACTCATGATTTATCAATCATTGCCGAAACATGTGAAAAAGTAGCCATTATGTACGCAGGAAAAATCGTGGAATATGGAGACATCACTACCATATATAAGGAGCCCTTACACCCATATTCGCAAGGGTTAATAGGAGCATTCCCAAACATCAGAGCGCCGAGAAGCCGCATGATCTCTGTCCCAGGCTTCCCACCAGATTTACTATCGCCTCCGAGTGGCTGTCGATTCCATACAAGGTGTGGACACAGTAA
This sequence comes from Candidatus Bathyarchaeota archaeon BA1, assembly GCA_001399805.1. Next base: position 26,522 of record LIHJ01000009.1, on the reverse strand, counting down.
GGATCTTTGTAGGGAGAAGGAGCCACAACTCCTAGAGGTGAAAAGCAAGCACCAGGTAGCCTGTCACCTTATCGGGTAAGGCTCGGTAGGGGAATTAAAATGCAGGAGACGGTTCTAAAAGCTGTAGACTTAAAAAAATGGTTTCCCGTAAGAATGGGATTCTTTGGAACCTTGTTTTCCAGAAGACAACTTTTTGTGCGTGCCGTAGACGGGATAGACTTGGAAATTAAAAGAGGAGAAATCTTCGGACTTGCAGGGGAAAGCGGCAGCGGGAAAACAACCACTGGAAGAATGCTGGTCAGACTCGTCGACCCAACCCAAGGAAAGATACTGTTCCATGGAAAAGACATAACAACGATTTCGGAGAGGGAGTTTAAACCCTTACGTCGAAAAATGCAGATAATATTTCAAGACCCCTACGAGTCCCTTAACCCTAGAATGACCGTTTTCGACATCATAGCCGAACCCTTGCAGGTGCAAGAGCTTGCTAGTGGAGCGGAACTAGATGAAAGGGTTCGTAAAGCCCTCGAAGACGTGGAATTAACCCCGCCCGAAGAATTTCTCTTACGATATCCTCACGAACTCAGTGGAGGACAGAGACAACGAGTGGCTGCAGCAAGAGCTCTTGTGGTGGGTCCTGAATTCATCGTTGCGGATGAACCCGTATCAATGTTAGACGTTTCCATTAGAGCAGAGGTGTTAAACTTAATGCTACATTTGATGGAAAGGTACCAGGTGTCCTTCTTGTACATTACTCATGACATGGCCTTAGCCCGGCACGTCTGCGATTCAATAGCTGTCATGTACCTCGGCAAGGTGATGGAAAGAGCCCCTACAGAAAAAATTGCTTATGAACCTTTGCACCCTTACACAAAAGCGCTGATAGCAGCGGTTCCTGTCCCTGATCCCACATCCAAGAGAGCGGAGGTTGTGATAAAGGGGGAAATACCCAGCCCAATAAACCCTCCAACAGGATGCAGATTTCACACAAGATGCCCCCAATATATGGGTGAAATATGTAGAGAAAAAGAGCCATTGTTAACAGATATGGGCGGCAGCCGCTACGTAGCATGCCATCTATACTGAAGATTTGAAAGAACGATGTTACTTTTTCAGAAAGATTGCTCAAGGAAACCTACAATAAATCTTAACTTAACTCTTACTCTTTCGCTCTTCTTCGCCCCTCTTCGACAATATCCAATCCTTATATCCAGCGACAATCCCCCAAGCTATGGCAATACCCATTGTTGCCAAAGCATTTAACGGAGTAGGCAACAGCAAAATAATCATGATACAAACGAATGGTGTAACCACCATCAAACTGCATAAAATAACGATAATCCAGAACCATTTAGAAGTTAGAATCGAACGAATCGGGCCCATATTTTTTATTGTTCACCATCGGTTATTTATTGCTTTCTAAGACGAACGAAATGTGTGGAAACCGAGACCAAACACATGAGCCTCGTCTATAAGATATGGCGAAATCCGCCCTTCAGCAACGCCGCTATGCGCTTGCAAATGTCTATCGCCGGTCAATGGTCGCTCTTTCTCACGTTACCATAGTTCGGGTGAGGGGCTCCTCCTCAGCCTCTCTACAGGTTCAGCGCGGAATCTCCAGAAACCCTCGCCTGCATCCTCTATGACGATACCCAAAGCGCTGATCAACTTGTCACTCAATAAGACCTCGTCCTCAAGCTCAGAGATCGCCACACCGCACCCCACGGCCTCAGACATTCTGTCCTCAGCTAAAACCCTCACCTCAACGCCTCCCTCAACGAAGTGAACCCTGACGGGGCCAGCCGTCGTCCTATATATCTTCGACCACGTCCCCTCGGGAAGCCCGGGCAACAAACACACCATCTCAGCGAATCTAGCTGGCATCACCAGCTCAGGCCCGCGGGTTTCGTAACCAGCGTTTGCCACGCACGTCACATCGTGAGTTGAACCCACGCACCTACCCTTCAACGTGTTTAGTCTCACCTCACACGCACTACCATGCCTCTTACCCTCCCTCAAAAGCTCCGCGTGCAGATCCATGGATACCAGCCTACCGATTCTGGGGAGCCTCCCTTCCTCAACAATCCTACCTATCCTCTCTCTAAACACGATGATCAAGCCACGTAACCTACATTCCCCTGGCCTTTCTTATGCCTTTCGGAATCAAATGCGACGGGTGGTTTTTCGCGTATCATTATGTACAGAAGCTTGGAAACATCCTTAACCCTCCGAAGAAGATACAGGCTCGGTGGCTAATGTCCATGCCTGAAGCGCTATGTCATAATCTTGGTGATCATCAATCCACCCATGTTCCTGCTCACAGGATATTACCATTAAAGGCTAATCCTAAACCTAGCTTCATCCGGCATCAAATAAGCTCAACCGGAATTTAACCACCATTTTAAGGGTCAATCATGCTAGGTGAAAAAGGACAGACATGCTTAGCCTTCGATGTAGGAGTTGATGCCCTTAAGATCAAGCGACTCAGTCTGCAGCACACTTTTGATGAAGTTGAACAATTTTCTACGGACATCAAGGGTTAAATGAGGATACCATATGGGTGAGGCGATGACCAAGCCCCTCCAAGCATAGAAGGGCTGTATCACCGTTAACATCTCCTCATCACCCGTCTTGTCGAGGTAGTTTTTCCAGAAGAGGTTAAACAGAATTTCAAATGGGCCCTTCAACTCGCCATACGTTTGTAGCGAATAGAAGAGGTAGTTGATGCTCATGGCGCTGGTGTCGTCGGCCGGCTCACCCCACTCACCACGACTACGATCAAGCACCGTAAAATCCGTCCCCAACCTAAACAACACATTCCACGGATGGAAATCGCCGTGAACTTGGCATAGCCTATGGGCTTTAGGCTTCAGCTTCCATCTCCATTCCACGCACCTCTCTTCGATCTCGCGCAAACCCTTCTCGCCGACAAATTCGAGTCCCTGCGGGTAGCTGTCGATTAGACCCATGATGCACTCGCCATGCCCTATCAAGTCTCGTATCCGGCGTGTGTAGAGCCATGGAGCCTCCCTCTTTAGCGTGTGAACCTGAGCGACGTAGTCAGAGAGGACTTGGCAACGGTCCTTATCTAATCGGCTGAGGCTTTTCTGCTCCCTTATCCTATCGAGGTCCCGAAAGTAGGGTCTTCCCTCTACCATCTCAGTGACGATGAAGAATTCGATGCAGTCTCCCGCCGATTTTAGGTTCCCGTCCACGGTGAAGGCGCCCACATCCACGGAGTGAACGTGCCTGGGAAGCTTATTGTAGGCGGAGTGTTGCCATAGTAAAGCCTGGGCTCGGTCGGAGAAGTGGTCGTGCCCGAAGCCCTCCGGTCGCATGGTTTCAAGGATCACACGTTTTTTCTCTCCATCAGCAACGAATTCGATGACGTAAGGAACCCCGTATCCAAAGCCCTTCAGCTTTTCCCTTGGTTTCCTCCTCCTGCTCAGCTCGCTAACAAACCTGATCTCAACGTCTGCCTTGTAGACGGAGGAAAGATACTCCCTCAGCTTGTCTAACTGTAATGTCAGCACATCCTAACCTCCCATAATAGACTTAAACGAGGTTAAGTTAAATTTTTGTATCAAAGTATCCGACGAATTAGAGGCCAGCATATTAGTTTTGTGAAATCAAAGTATAATATACCTGTGATTGTTTCATTTTTTAAGCATGGAATGGTTGACTGAAATTAAATGGAAGTAAGTGGTTGATGCTGAGGAAGTCATCGAGGAACCAGAGCCTTATGACGCCCTAGGCGACCCTGAAAATCACGGCGTGAAACTAAACCCCTAACCCTTTCTTTAGCAGCAGGAAACCTTTGGATAACATTGAGGAACCCACTGAGGGGGCGGTGAACGAGCCTCGTCGACATGATTCCAGGTAAGGTTTTTCACCGTGACAACGACCTGGTTTAAGCCTTCGAGATCCTGCGCAGCATATACTCGGCCGAGGAGCTTGAGCGGAGCCTAAGGATTCTTAAGGGCGTTGTCAAGCAGCTTGACGGTAGAACCCTGGTTCTCTTAGCCTACAGCAACTGGAACAGCCACCCTGAGATGTGCTGGTGTGGTGACGCGCCCCAAAGGTGTCCCTGCACGCCCCTTCGAGAGCCGGAGAAGTGAATAAGCATAGCCCATGACTTCGCATCCTTGGACCTGGTGGTTTGCGTCGAGCTGAGCGACATCTGCGGCATCGGACTAGCCCTCGAATACCACACATCCCTCAAACGGAAGGGCATAATCGCCTAGAGGTGGGTTTGGACAGTTGGTGACGTGCTACGGGGTCACGGTGCCAATAACCGACCACGAGGGCAAGGTTCACATCATAACCTTGGCTGAGGGAACAACCGAGCTGAAGCCCAGCGAATTCTACATACGACTGCTGAAGAAAGAGGAGGAGGTGGAGAGGCTGCTTAAAGCCCTGAGCAGGATAACAAGGGCGTTTAAGGAGAGGCTGGGGCTACTGTTTAAATATATGGCCAATTATCAGTGTCTGTGGGTGAACGGATTTGAGCACGGTCATTCAGGTCGATGAAAGGTTTAGAGTAACCTTCCCAAGGGGGTTGAGAAAAGTTTTCCCAATTTCTGTGGGTGAAAGGTTCTACGTTATTGCCTTAGGTGATGTGCTACTCTTAAGGAGGATCCCACAGGATCCTTCAAGCAAGTTGGACGAGCTTCTCGGAGACTTCAAGTTTGACAGGGAGACTAGAAGGAGAGCTGAGGAATGGTTGCTGAAGGAGATAGGGGAGAGAGCCTAGCTGAAACAGGGTTTCTCTTCGGGCTTAGAAGAGGAGATCGACAACACGACGCTGTAATGAAGATTTTAGAGATTTGTATAAAGGGATTGCTGAAGGTTCAGGTGCTTTCATCGGCGGTAGTTGAGGCTAAGGCCGTCCTATACTCCCGCGGTTTGAAGCCTCGTGAGGTTGAGGAGGCATGTTCACTTATGGATGTGCAGCTCATCGGGGCTGGCATCGAAGAATATACCCCCCTAACATTGGCTGACGCCACCCTAGCTGAAAGGCTAAGAAGTCAATACCCTAAACTGACATTTTTCGATGCCCTTCATGTGGCAACAGCAAGAAAACTGGGCAAGCCCCTGCTTTCAAACGACCCAGCTCACCTAGAAGCCGGAGCAGCAGCAATCAAATTCAAAAAGCTAATTGAGGAATTCCCAACATAGTTTCAGCTCTTTTTAAAGCCTAGGGCTGAGCCGAGAATCCTCCATCCATTATTTTTCTGAAGCTGGAGGGTTGTGTGCGGAGCGTCTTAGTCCTGGCTCCGACATGGGCCAAAGCCCAGATCCTCCAGAGGTGCATGAAGGGGAGGTGAACGTTTTGAGGCTTGAATGGATTCCAGAATAATTGAAATGAGGGAGGTTAAAGAATAAAAAGGCTTCCTAAAATCATCATTGACTTGCCTGAGGCAGACGTGTGGTTCAAGAGCGCTGGAGAATGATCTCTCATCCTCTCGATAATATTCATCGCTTGATATCGTTGCCTGTCTACCGTCTAAAGGTATATTCTTCATAACACCAACGACGTTGCCCTTTGCATCAATTACCTTCTTCCCGCTTACATCATCTCCTCTTAAAAGTGCGATTTAATACCCCAGATGTTAAAGAGTAAGCTTTTTCATTCAAACTTTTCTTCGTAAAATTAACATATTAGGGAAGATATTTTAAAGCATCGTCCTTAGGGGGCTCTATGATTTGCCAGCCGTGAGGGTCTCCGCATTTGGGACAGACTGGCTGAGTTACAGAGAAAAGTGGCTCTAGCAAAGGCGTGATGTACGTCGCAAAAGGAAACCTTCTAAAAACAGAGGCTCCGTGACGCTTAGAGATTGCTTCAAGAAGTTCATCGAGTTTTCAGCAGTTGAATGGATGTTTAGGTTGCAGCAAAACCTGGGTCTTATCTCGCCAAAATGGTCATCTAAGCTAAAAGGTATTTCCCTTACTCATCTGAACACCGTGAGCATGGGCTGCATCGCAACTAGCTTCATCTTTATATATAGAAGCATCATCTGATGTTAATCAAGGAATGTGCCATGCCTAGATTTATTTGCATAGCGAATGTTGGGAAAAATGGAATTGCCATAACCATCAGAGACGCTGAAACTGGAGGAGTAACCTCATTCACAATCGAACCCAGGGAAATGGCCGAAACTTTCCTAAGAGCGGTGGAGTTATCCCCGGAAATAAAAATTGAGTATAAATAAGCATCCATGTGAAGAAGATTAAAAGCTCCGATTCTCCTTTGATGAGATCTCGAGGGAGCTTACTAATGAGTTACGGGCAAAGTTGAGGCAATTTTCACTCTGGAAGGATCAGCATAGAAGAGCTGAAGAGCCTAGATGGAGCAACGACGGTGGGCGTCACGAGCCTCCTGTTTTTGGGGCGAGCGTTCTCTCTAGGACCTCGATGGCCTTACCATGCCTGCCCAGGAGGCGCTCGATCCTAAAGAGCTCGACTAGGATTGCCACAAGAAGGGCGTATATGGGTGCGTTTACCGCTACCAGCTCGCTTATGCTCATTCGCGTTAACCCTGTGGGTTAATTATCAGCTCGACTTATAAGGGTTGGGTTGTCGCACCGAAAACCAGGCTTCTTCTATCAGCTCGGCGCCAACCCATTCCGTCGATCCTTAGCGCCACCGCGTGGCAAAGGGCTTGCTTTTTCGCTTCTTCAACTTCTTAGCCTTGGGCTCAGGGGCAATCTGTTCCAGGCAGTGGAAGAGCACTTGCAGAAAGCCCGATCCACTAAGACAAGTTAAGCGACATAACCAGGGAAATGAAAGCCATCAACGCCAGAATTGACGCCCTTGACAAAAGTATGGGGAGCCCGAGGAATGAGATGCTAGCTACGTTCGAAGCCGTACAATAGGAAATAGGAAGCTTAAGAAGCGAGACATCCATACGATTTGAATCCTTAAAAAAGAGAATACCTTTGATGGAAAAGCTAGCTGAATTAGCTTAAGAAAAGCGCCAACTTCTTAACATGAGCGTAAATATTAAGTCCTGAAGAGTCACCAGAACCAATTTGTCATATTGTTCCAACTCAAAGTGTACGACACGTATTATTAACTTCACACAAAGTTGGCTTTCCGCAAATTTACTATCAAGGGATCATCCGTGAACTACCACCAGCTTTTGCTGGTGGCTTCCTTCTTCCTTCAGCCTTCGGTCGGAGACATCGGGGCTTGGTCACGCACGCCAGCACACTCAGCTAAGCGATGCACGGGTTGTCAGAGGCGTTTCCTAAGGGGTTCGGGCCATCCCAGCCATCCCAGCCCTACCCACGTTAACAAGGGATGCGGCGAAGAAAAATGTAGGGTATCGGCTTTCATCCCCTCCCCTTCGAAGGGGACTTCCCGCCGTCGAAGTTAAATTTGCACCTTAATACTATGAGTTGAGGCTGGAGGCTAATATTCATGGGCTTAATTGTTGATGGTGGAACTATTGTCACGATGGGAAGAGAAGGGATCGTTGGAGATGGGGTTGTCATTGTTGAGAACGATCGCATTATTGACGTTGGTAAAGGCGACGAGCTGAGGCGAAAATATTCTGGCTATGAGAGGATGGATGCCAAAGGGAAGGTGGTGATCCCGGGTCTGATAAACACCCACCAGCACGCGGCGATGAGCCTCCTCCGAGGCTACGCTGACGACCTCCCACTGAAGGTTTGGCTGGAGGACTGGATATGGCCCCTAGAAAAGTACATCACGGGTCGTGACATATACGTGGGCGCCCTTCTCACAGCCGTGGAGTCCGTCATGGGTGGAACCACAACCGTGAACAGCATGTACCACCACACGGCGGATGGAAACGAAGCGGAGGCGTTTGCTGAAGTCGGGCTTCGCGGCGTGATTGGGCACGTTTGTTTCTCTTGGAGGAGGGACGAGGACAGGAAGGCGTTGTGGGCGCTGACCAGAGACTGGCATGGCAAGGCAAACGGTCTGCTCCGGGTGAGCGTGGACCCCCACGCCCCCTACACAGTGGACCCAGAATACATGAAGGAGTTAAGGAGCATCGCTAAGGAGCTGAATGAAAAGTATGGATCACCCGACTCACCTATCATGTGGCACACCCACATCGCCGAAACAAAGGATGAGCCCAAGAAGATCCGCGAGGCCTTCAAAGTCCCCGTGAAAGGCGGGGTAGTGGAGTACCTAGATTCTCTAGGCGTATTAGAAAGTGACACCTTGGCCGCGCACTGTGTTTGGCTCTCCTCAAAGGACATAACAATTTTGAAGGAGAGGGGGGTGAAGATTTCCCACAACCCCATCTCCAACCTTAAGATAGGTTGTGGTGTTAGTCCGGTTTCCAGTTTGCTAAGAGCCGGAATGACTGTTGCCCTAGGCACAGATAGCTCCTGCTCAAACAACACCGCAGACATGTTTGAGGTCATGAAGGCAGCGGCTCTTCTGCAGAAGGGTGTTTATGGGGATCCCACGCTGTTACCCGCTGAGCAAGCCTTACGAATGGCGACAATTGGAGGTGCTGAGGCCTTGCTGTGGGACAAGCAGATCGGTTCAATTGAGGTTGGAAAAAGCGCGGACCTGGTGATTATCGATTTCAGGAAGCCTCATCTATGCCCATTGTTCAATGAGATTATACTCGGCCAGGGCATCTGACGTGGATACGGTTCTGATTAATGGCAAAGTTGTCATGGAAAATCGGAGGGTCACAACCGTGGATGTTCATAAGGTTCTTGAGATGGCTGAAAAAACGAAGGAAAGCCTATTA
>LIHJ01000009.1:0-17776 GCA_001399805.1 Candidatus Bathyarchaeota archaeon BA1 | reverse complement strand
CCTCTTTCAATGATATGGGAGAACTTTTTCTTTCTTCCAGAACGAGAGTGGTATAAGTGTCGATAATGTCCTTTGAATCATAGAGCCTTAACAAGAAGGAATTATATTGTGAGACATCTCTCACCCTCGTGAGAGCTAACAACCCGTAATCTTCCCCAGTTCTATAGAGATCGGTGATTTCATTCATGGGGGCCAAAAAATCCTGCGCAACAGCGTCATAAAAGTTGGGGTTCACCTTAATCCTGACGATCAACTTTGTTTTAAGGCCCAGTTTTGCGGGATCAACCTTGACTGTGTGTCCTAAAATGACGCCGTTGTTCTCAAGCCCCATCAGCCTCTTAAAAACAGAGGGTTGGGAAATCCTGATCCCAAAATTACGCAAGAGTTTGCTAAGCCCCACAGTTGATAGGGGTCGCGGACTTTTAACATATTCGGCTTGATTCAACAGTATTTCCAAGATTTTGAGATCAGTGGCATCTAAGCTGAAAGATTCCACCACCTTTCTAAAGGTAACGCCAGCTTCTTTGAAAATGCGGATCACATTCACAACCCGATATTTCTTAAAAAAGCTCCTTGACATGGCTTCATCTATCCTTTTTAATACTCGACCAAAGTGCTCATCATCACTGACTCTAAATCTTCCAAATAATGAATACTCACCTGTGATTCCGTCCAGCAGGTCACACGACTTGATTTTTTCCAGCAACACAGCCAGCCAAGGCTCGTGAGGATTAGTTTTGAACTCAAAAAACACTGTTCTATTTAGTCCCACTAAAAATGGGTTTACAACAATCGTTGGCCCGAGGACTACTCGATCTCTAAATAGCCTTTCTATTCTATCTTTTACCGCAAAACGCGAAAGCCCAGACTCTTTGCCAACGTTAGTAAGCGATATCTTGCTGTCCCTTTGGAGTATCTCCAAAATTGACAAATCATAATGGTCTAAAGCCATAATGAGCCCGAATAATATGTTAAAATTTTTCTATCTATTTACTCTATTTATGTATTAATAGAGAAATATATAAATATTTCGTCTAAAACAATTACTAGATGGTGGGTTAACTCTTTGAATAAAAGACACCAAGCTCCCCAAAGTCTAAATTGCGCCCGGAAACTCGCATCGGAAATGAAGTTCATATTGGGATAGCGAACCCGATCATGCGGTTGCACACTTAGAAACGAATCTGCTTTCAAACCTAACCCACCAAACTTCGTCACTATATGTATGACATCATAAGCATTAAAGGAGGTGAAAGATGTGGCTGAATTTAAAGTGAAAGACATTGCATTGGCAAAACAGGGCATGTTGTCAATTGAGTGGGCTGAGAGCAGGATGCCTGTTTTAATGGAAATCAAAAGGGACCTTGAAGAGCATGAATCATTAGAAGGAATTCGGATAGGCGCTTCTTTACATGTCACGAAGGAAACCGCTGTGCTCGTAAGGACGCTTGTGGCTGGAGGTGCCGATGTTGCCTTATGTGCATCTAACCCGCTGTCGACCCAAGATGAGGTGGCGGCGGCGCTGGCGGAGGAAGGAATCTATGTGTATGCGTGGCGTGGTGAAACAACAGAGGAATACTACTGGTGCGTCAATAAAGTGATTGATCACGCGCCTATAATCACGTTGGACGATGGCGCTGACCTCGTGAGCACGATCCACATGAAAAGAAGTGAAGCCTTGGAGGGTGTAAAGGGAGGCACTGAGGAGACGACGACGGGGGTGATACGTTTACGGGCGATGGAGAAGGTGGGTGCGCTCAAGTACCCGATCATAGCGGTGAATGACGCCTACACAAAGTACCTGTTTGACAATCGCTATGGGACGGGTCAAAGCACCATCGATGGAATCGTGCGAGCCACCAATGTCTTGCTGGCTGGAAAGAACTTCGTGGTATGTGGTTATGGATGGTGTGGTCGTGGTCTTGCCCTTCGTGCGAGGGGAATGGGCGCTAATGTGATCGTCACGGAGGTGAATCCAATAAGAGCGTTAGAGGCGGTTATGGACGGCTTCCGTGTAATGTCTATGGATAAGGCATCAGCAGTGGGCGACATATTTGTGACTGCCACGGGGGATATTGGCGTCATCCGAAAGGAGCATATGCTCAGGATGAGGGACGGAGCCATCCTTGCCAATAGTGGGCACTTCAACGTGGAGATCAGCCTACCCGATCTAGAGAGCATATCACACTCAAGGAGAACCATTCGACCCAATCTCGAAGAGTTTCATCTCAATGATGGAAGGAAACTCTATCTACTTGCTGAGGGGAGACTCGTGAATCTGGCCGCGGCTGAGGGCCACCCGTCTGAGGTGATGGATATGTCCTTTGCAAATCAAGCCCTATGCGTTGAGTACCTAGTGAAACAAGGAAAGATGGAGCCGAAAGTCTATAACGTGCCCAAGGACATCGATGAGCTTGTGGCAAGCCTGAAGTTGAGAACGATGGGCGTGGAGATCGACGAGCTCACAGAAGAGCAAAGGAGGTACCTCGCCACCTGGGAGGCGGGAACCATTTAATTTTAATGGCAAAATTTATAAAAGCATTAGCAAATAACATGGCTATACTGAGTGGTGATGAAACATGATTAGCAAGGATCAGGCTATCGGCTGGTTGATTTTCCTAGTTTGCCTAGTTGTTGCAATAGGATATTCCATCGCGCTGATCTTCCCAAAGGCTGTACTTGGATGGCTTGAGCCTCTCGTCGCTCAAATCTGGCTAATCGGAGTCCCGGTGTACATAGCGTTTGTTGTCGTTTTGGGTATTGGAGCTTGGATCGGCTGGACCATGGCCACGACGCCGCCCCCGAAGCCAATCGAGGAAATTGAAGCCGAGGAGAAGAAGGAAGAGGAGAAGGCTGAAGAGGAAAAGAAGGAGTAATTCCCTCTTCTCTACCCTTTACACCAATTGAGGGGGCTTCACACGGGTAAAGTTAAGGGACTGATTCTTTGTGGTGGTCCAGGCACAAGCCTGAGACCCCTCACATATTACTTTCAAAAATCCATGATCCCGATAGGGACGAAGCAGAAGCCCCTGCTAGAGTATGTGGTTCGAATCCTCAGGCTTCATGGGATTATGGACATGGCTTTTCTAGTGAACTACAAGGCAGAACAGATTATGAACTACTTCGACGACGGCTCCAGATTCAACATAAAGATCTCCTATGCATACGATGACCCTCGATTGAGGGGGACGGCGGGCTCCGTCCTTAATGCCTACCGACAGGGTATCGTAAACGTAGAGGACACGTTACTTGTATATTATGGAGACATCCTCACAAACATGAATCTGAGGGATTTGTTACATCATCATGAGAAACGACAAGCCTCAGCAACCGTCGCCCTAGCAAAAGGCTTCACGGTGAGGGTGGGCTTGGCGGATCTTAACAACGATGGCAAAATCCGAGGTTTTGTGGAGAAGCCCGTGTTGGAGAAGCCCGTGAGCGTGGGGATACTGGTTTTCAGAGGGGAAACCCTCAAGGACATGGAGCAGTTAAAAAGGGGGCGACGCGAATTGGATTTGATGAGGGACATGATTCCCCACCTTATAAACGTTGGGAAGCCAGTCTACGGCTACCTATCCGACGCCTTTTGGTATGACGTTGGGAGTGTTGAGGCGTATGAGAAGTTGGACTCGGCGCTTATTGAGAAACTTTTTTATTTCCTTTTTTAATATTTGAGGAGGCGGTCTGTTAGTTCTTCAGCACACCTCAGAAGCGCACTAAATTCTTCCTCGGTCATTCTTAAGAGTGTGCTGTTTGCATCCTTGGACGACAGGTAGCTTCCGAACAGTATCTTAAGTACTCTGTCGAATTTTTCAATGGGGATGGTGGTGTGGTATTTGAATATGGTGAGGCAGAGGTTTGCCAGCCTGTTGAACTTGTCAAGGTATGGGTTCATATAGCGTATGGCTGAGTAAGCCCTGCCCTGATGTGTAAAAAATAGATTCCTCCCCCTTATGTCCGTGTAAGGTTTGGCTCCTATCAGCATGGCTCCCCTATCAACGGTTTTCTTCGACTCTATCTTGTCCATTCCCACACTTAGTATATCACCCTATACGTATACACATATTCGCATTCCTCATTTATGCGGTCTCTTCGCTCGGTCTCCATTACCCACCCAAGCGCACCCTCAGTATCTATCAGAAGTGCCAGCCACCTAGCGTTTTCAGGTTTCTCAAGTTCAGGGATTACAATCTCTTCTTGATCGCGGGCTCCTCTCCATTCCTCATCTCCGAGCTTTCTATGTCGCCTAACCTCTTCTCCAAAATCATACACCATCATTCACCCACCAGCAACACTGTTATTGGCAGGACCAAAGCATACGAGAAGCTGAACTCCAAGCTCGTCGAAGACTTATTATCATACCTCTTCTGGTAAACTAGTTGGGATTCTCGTAAAAGAATTATAAATCCGAGAGTCTTAGATAATTAGGGCTTAAAGAAAACATGTTCAGAGAGCCATTTCACACCTGTTGGAAGGTAAGCCATGTCACACATGAGTTTGATCCTGCCCTACGTTGTCGAAGACAAGGCAAGAGATAAGCTCTTCACATACGACATGGAGGTTGCCGCAATCCTTTGTTTAGCCGAAGCTGAACGAAAGAAGCCCAAGATTTGGGGTGTTTCACCGGAGAGGATCTCGTTTATCCTGAAACTGCATTATCCTCTGTGGGCGGTCCCTTGGGAGGATGGATGCCTAATTTTAGATGGCTTAGGAATGTTCTCTCGCACCATCGTCTACATGAAGCCACCAGATGTGAGGCTTTTCACCGAGGACATGCAAAGGAACACATTGGTTCGTGGGCTATACCGAAACGCCTTGAAGAGCCATGCCCAAACCTTCAAAAGCCCCATCGCAACAATTGAAATCCCAATGGAGGCGGCGATACCTAATAATAATCTGTTGTCTACCATCTATGAATATATTAAACAAGGGCTTATTTTGAAGGAAAACGTAACAGGACCCTTCGCCTTGATACCGCCAGAGCTCGATGAGAAAGGGGTGTTGAGAAGGGCTGAAAAACTCGTGGACAATTGGAGACAGATTCAATCCGACATCAAGGGGTTACAATACGCCATCAGCGTCATTGATGATCAAACAAGGTTTCATGAACAGAAGATGCTTCGTGAAATTGAACAACTACAGGAAATGTATGACAGCGAAATCCTCCACGTCAAACCTATTGTCGAAAAACGAGTGGAACGACTGACAACAGAGCGGGATTCCAAAATCAAAAGAGCAATCAAAGCCACCGAGAGGGGATTGGAGGTTACACTAAAAGAGGTGGATAGACACGAACAGAAACTGGGAAGATTGGAGCGAAACCTAAGCAACTTTCAGAAAAGAAGGGATCTTCGGAAACGCAAAGGCGACAAATCAGGAGTTTCTCATTGGAATCGTGAAATCAGGAAATGCCAAGATAAGATCTCCGAGATAAGGCAGAAAATTCAAGATCTCTCACAACAGATTGAACGCACCCGCAAAGAGGGTGAGGCTGCAATCAAAAAACTGAATGAGGGCTATCAAACAATGATTAATGAGGAAAGAAGGGGAACGGTGAACCTGGAGGCTTCACGCGACTCCGAAATTGCTGCAAAACGGGAAGAAATGGAGGAACTACGGTTAGAGGCTTCCTCCATAATAAACCTCATCGGGCAGCTCATCGGGCAAAAAAGACTGGAGGCATCCAAACTTAAGGAGGTTACGATTCCATGGGGAATAGAGGCAACCACCATGGTTTGCGTGCCATTCTATCTGGTTCGATACGAAACCGAGGCAAAATCCAAGCATCACGTGTATGCGCCCATGACAGCCATGGGTTATGAGGGCATCGTGAAGAGGATCCAGAAAACAATCTGGGGCTTCAGCCTCAAGTCCCGAATCAGACTCCTTTTACGCCCACGAAAGGCATTAAAGGAAACACTCGCGCCAATCCTTACTAAAAAGATTCGGGAGGGTAAGGCTTTTGAGGAAATCGTGTATGAGATGGGTTGCACCAACAATCTTCTGAACATCCCGGATTTCAGGGAATCCTTGGCCAAGGGGATGGAAGAATTAAGAGAGGAGGGTTGGATCAACTCAGAGGAGAGGGACGCAATCCTAAATGCTTACCCTCCTCATTAATCAAACTCCAGCCTTGCTAATAGTTATAAAACTCGAATAGTATAACTTTCCATCGAAGGGATACAGATGGCTGTCGATGATAGGTTGGTGGAGCGAAAACTTCTTCTGAAGAGGGCCTTTCCGCGAATCGAGCTGTTTGAGATCGGTAAGGGATTGAACATTCCGTATTTCAAGCGCTTTATGAGTGGCTGGGAAATCGATGAGGACGAGGCATCCATTGAAATCGCATTAAACATTGGCGACGCTCAACTCAAGGAAATCTTTAACAAACACGCGCCTCGTGGCTGGGCAGTGTTTAGGGGCAGGCACTACACCCTTGAAAATGGTCATCTGCGCCTCGACGGATCGTGGAGGGTGATTCGAGCCAATCTTTATCAAGCCAAGAAGAAGTATGGAAAAAATTGTGTTGCTGTTTTAAGGTCGATGGTCGAAACTGGTGGAAGCTGTGGCTTAAAAGAAATCAGGAAAAACTTGAGGCAGGGAGTTGATCCCTATCCTATTTTGGCGGAGCTCGAGCGGCTGAAGGTTGTTGACACATCCTACAAGGGCGACCGATATCAAGAGTGGAAGCTACTGGAAGAAATCTCCCCATTGATTCAATCAGAGTTGGGGATAGCCTCACCCAAGCCTCCAGCCCTAGAGATAGCCTCACCCACAACACCCTCAGTTGAGATTGAAAAAGAGGACTACGTTCAAGAGGAGTGCCAAAAGGTTACGATGATGGATCGTGAGCTCGACGGGTATATAAATGAACTATTGAGGCATCGGCTAAACGCAACCGTTAACTTTGGAAAATCCCTCTCGGTTGCCTCATTGGCAGGCTACCTCCAAAACCTCTTCGGACCCATCCTGTACTTCGACAGCCTACTCAGCATCATTCAGCAATACGGGCTGGCGGACGTGGAAATTGTTCATCCACAGGGAAAAACCGGGATGCGAACGGGCTGGTCCTTGGCCTTATTCGGCGAGCCGGGCACAGGGAAAACCTTCTCGACCAGGGACATGATTCTGGGCAGACCGGAGGCGAAAATTCCAGCACATGGAATCCCCGGCAGAAACCGCTACTGCGGCGGCATCACACCAGCACGCTTCATCAGAATTGGGCAAGCATATGTTAAGCGAACTTTCAACTTTGTGGTTCCGGAATTCAACGACTGGTTCCGATACTCAGGGATGGTGGACGTGCTAAAACTTGCCATGGAGCGTGGCGAAATCAAATACGAACTCCACAAAGAAGTGATCGGTCCGTACCGCTTTCAATCCTTCCTCAGCGTGAACTACAACACTGCAGTATTCGGTAGGGGCTACGAGATAACTATCGGTGACCCCAACTTCAATGCAATTGAGGACAGAATGATTTGCCGCTTACACCGCCTCACCAAGAAACGCTTCACGGAGATCGCCCAAAGCCAAATGAAATTAGCCCTGGGAGAGATCGACATCGAAAAGGGGGCCCAAAACATCCGAGACCACGTTGCATTATTATATGCCATTGAAACGAGGCACCCATTTGTGAAGGAACGGTTTCCATACAAGCCCGTGATGATCACCCCACAAGCCTACAGCATGATTAAGACCGCTAGGGAAGCCATCCTAGAAAAAATCCCACAGGAAGTTGTGAGGTTTTCGGCACGCCTAGAAGACCGAGCCATCCGATTTGCCTGCGCCGCCTCCATCCTTAACTACTTCCACTCCACCCTAGACTACATACCAGTGAGCGGGGAAGCCCTCAAATACGCCATACAACTCTACGTGGAAGAGGCATCGGTGAGGTCTCGTGAAGAATTTAGGCCTGAGGAAATCCTAGAGACACTGATTTAAAACATGTTTTCTGTTTTGGCGCATTGCTGACACTCCCACGGTTATAACATCTGAGACTCTCTTCTTATCTTCCTTGATTCAGGCTATCCTGTTGGAAGAGTTCTGAGCGGTGTAAACCCGCTTCTACTATAGAGACCAGCCCTACAGATCGTTTAAGGATGTTCCTTGCCTAATTTACGCCTGCGTTGAGGTCGAGCCTACAATAATGGCATTTAAACAAGCCTCCGACTCGGAGACCTATAGAGCCACATTCACTACAGCATCGGCTGGTGTAGGCTTCGTTAATTTCAAGAACATGTGTGCCTTTCCAACTTGCCATATGTTGATAAAAAGATAGAATTCCTAGAGAAAATAAGGGTTCGAGATGGAATTCCCCTCTCTGAAGGACCTTTTAGCTAATCATCTCCTCCCTTTACTTTTCCTCGCCAAAATCATCAACCCTTGTTGATGGCCTTTAGATTTCATTTAAGGGTTTTGATGTATCCCTCTTCTGGGCGTTCTATCTGCCCACTCCTCTCCAATGAGACTAGGAGGGCGTCCACATCCTCCTTCCTAAGTCCAAATTGCTCACCAGCCACGCGATAGACATCCTCAGTTTTTGCCCGCTCCAACCCCTTGATCAAATCCATCAGGTTTATGGACTTCAATCGTTCCTCGAGAGAAGTGGGAGAGATGGGCCAAACCCTCTCCAACAAGAACAGGATGATCATGGCTTTTTCATCGCCCTCCTCGGATAGGGTGACCCAGTATTTTCCCGGCGCCCTCTTTCCTGTTGCCTCCTCGTAGGATTTGATTTCGAAATGCTCCTTAACTAAGGCGGGAATCTCCTCCATGCTCCCTACGACCCTTCGGCGAATCTGATCCTTCTCATCCGCTTGTGCCAGCGATATCACATCGTAGAGCAAGCCCTCTATCACACTTTTTTGAAACATCATGGTGTTCCCTTCGAGCTGAGCGAAGCGTCTTCCCGGTGGACACTTCAGGGCTCTTACCATAACCCTGCCCAACTCCCTATCTGAACAGACCTTGAAGAGCCATTCCCCCGTGAGGAAGTCCCTGACCCGATAGAAATGGACCCTCCCCTCCCTCAGCTGTCGCAGGCTTAGATCAAACCATGCGTCCTCCGGTCTCTCCTCAACTTTAGTGATCTTAATTTCCTTCAAGAAACGCAATGAAACACCAACCATCGTAATCAGCACTCTAAATTTAGTGACTAAGTGTTAAGACTTTCGGGTCAAAAGTTACGTGAATGATGTGCTTCAGTGCTTAATTTAAAACCTCAAGGGCGCTCCAGCCAGCCGTATCTCCCGCGTAATGGAACATAAAGGACTTTTTCTACCATATTGGTTGTAAGCGTTCCACCTCGACATTTTTCTAACAGAGCTAGGTCTTGAGCGAGACCTGGATGTCCGACTGGGGCTATCAGCTTTCCTCCTGTTTTGAGTTGATGGATTAGCGGGTCGGGAATCCTTGGGCAAGCTGCTGTAATGCATATTTTGTCGTAGGGTGATTGGGCCGGATAGCCTAGTGAGCCATCTCCGAGAATTAACAAAACGTCCTTATAACCTAACTTTTCAAGATTCAATTTAGCAAACTTATAGGTGTCCTCATCGATCTCCACGGTGACCACCTTGCCATTGCTCCCCACTACCTCCTTTGCTAGAGCTGCTCCGTAACCCGAACCCGTCCCCACCTCTAATAATCTGTCACCTTCTCTCAGATCCAACGCCTCATAAAACAGGGGATAACTATGAGGACACGAAATCGTTGCGTTTTGTCCCGGGAGGGGCAATGGAACTTCCAGATATGCATGGTCCCTGTACATGTCGGGGATGAAGTCTTCCCGGGGAACTCTAAGCATCGCCATCATTATCCGTCGAGACCTTAAAAAACCCTGCTCAATCAACCACCTGACCTTTTCCTCCCTCTCCCTCAATAACTCCTCTTTACTCTTTATCGGCTTCCTTGGAGGAGGAACCACCCATCCCAACATTTTGATTAACCGCGCTCCTAAGCAGGCTTCCACAATAAGGTGCCAGCGTTTGGAACCAATGTGGTGGGTTAACCTCTTAGTATTGTGTTTGGAATGATTTCCTTAGCTACCTTAAGAAACATTTTGATTCTTTTTTCTGGGAGGGGCTTCAAATTTTTAAATTCTGGGTTTATGGTTTCCACGTTTCCCTTAAAATTTTGTAGAGCATATTTCTTACAGCCCCTTATTTCCTCGCATATCGTCTTAACATCCTCTTTTTTATGAAGCGTTGGGACAAGGGTTGTCCTAAATTCATATTCAATTTTACTGTTCATCAAGATGTTTATCGTTTCTCTGATCTTTTCTAATAGATTCCCAGCATCAACACCCGATGCCATGGAATATTTTCCCCCTATTAATGGGGCCTTAACATCCATGGCCATGTAGTCAACGAGCCCGTCGTTGATGAGCTGTTTCGTCATCGTGGGATTTGTTCCATTAGTATCCACTTTAACTAAATAACCCAATTTCTTTATTTTCAGACATAGCTCTGGTAAGTCCTTATGGGTCATTGGCTCCCCGCCCGAGATCACAACCCCGTCTATCCACCCCCTGTTTCTCTTTAGATATTCTGCGATCTGCTCAAAGGGAATGATCTGCATTTTCTCTGGATACAACACTAAGGTGGCGTTGTAGCAGAAGGGGCACCGCATATTACAGCTTGGGAGGAAGATGACGGAGGATATCTTCCCATCCCAGTCGACCAAGCTGATGTCGATGAAACCCTTTATTTCCATTTAGAGCGCCCACAGGTCAGATGAAACACTCTTATTTGTTGCCTATGTTACATCTTTTACTTTCCTAATCGTTTCTTCACCTCGTCTTCCAGCTCCCTTTTAGGAACTAACCTTCCTCTCGCTATGACCTCGCCGCTAATGGCAATGCTGGGAGTGCTTATGACCTGATGCATCAATCCCTCTATCCGTCCCTCAGGGGTTCCGATGTCAATTTCCATATATTTTATGTTGAAATCTTTTGCTACCTTTTGAGCTATCCTTTTCTGTGCTGGGCAGTTGGGGCATGTCCTAAGGGTGAAAACCTTTAGCTCCATCACAATAGTAGATTCAATCCTCCTTCAGATACCAGCTGTTAAGCAGCCAGCTCATTTTTTTGAGGAAGAAGCTAATAAATCTATAGGGATAGGTAGCCTATGACACATACAGACGCAAATTAAAACATGTTCCGACTATACATTAATAAGCAGTACTGTTTTTATATATATGCTAAATATATAATTTGGAGGTGCTAACATGAAAAGAGAGGAAATGGTGAGAATCGTGAAGTCAGAATTGGAGCATATACCTAAGGGTTCAAAGGGATCAACCCAAAATAGACTTAGAATCTATTACAATGCTTGGAGAAGAAAGGATTTGTTAAGCGGAAAGTCGAAAGAAGAAACTCTAGAAAAGGTTGTTAATAAGTTAAAAAAGGACCATCCGGACTTCAATCCACAATTTGACGAAGACTTCTTTAAAATACCTAAGCGGGGTCCTCTTCAGAGATTGGTGGGTTGGATAAGAAGATAAAGCGTAAATGGTTATGTTGGTCGAGTTCCATCGTCCCTTAATGATACTTGGCTTGATCCTGATTGTTATTAGAGCCGCTTTAACATCATTGGCTCCTCTTTTCAGATACACACTGACATTAAAGAAGTTAGAGAAACTACCGAAGGATCTTGACCTATATATCGCTATACTGAGATCAGCTCTATGGTAAAGTTTAGCCAAATTTTGATTAATCACCTTAGCTAGTGCTTTGTTCCTTGTCTTTCTTCGATATTGTACATACGGCATGGAGATTCCTAAGATTATGTTTTTGATAAGAAGCAAGTCCAAATAATCAATATTAAAAAACGATGCCTAACTAAACATCTTCTTCTGTTTAAACTCTAGCTTTTCTTCACAAGCCAGCAGATTGGGCAGAATAAGGTATAGCGTCCTTTCCATCCCCATCGACACCTCAATTTTTCAGCCACAAATATCACTTTTTTAGCAAAGGAAGGAATCTCCTAGCTCCATCCCCACGCGCCCTTATATCTATGCCTTCTCCTTAATTCTACTTGTTTAGCCAGATGCCAGTCTTTAACTCTCCCATAGTAGTTTACAACCTTTGCGTACCACTCCAGGTCGGCCTCTGTGGCTCCACAGTTTGGACATTTATCCTCGATTCCTATCGTGATGTAGCCGCACCTTCTGCACTGGGTGAAGTCAAGACTATAACACCAGTAGGCGCATAGGGTATTTTTGGCGATCCTCTTCGTGAGCTCCATTAACGCGGATGGGTCTGGATGCTCGCCCAGGTAGAGGGGGGTGATGAGTCCTCCATCTAGGAGTGGGTGGAACGAGGCTTCTATCTGAACCTTGTCGATTAATGGAACCTTGGCTTCCCAATTCACGTGTGTGGAGTTTGAATAGTAAACCGCTCCTCTTTCCAGGTCCCCCTTCACCACTTTTTTTGCTTCATCAGCGAATTCTGATCGCAGATCAATCACGGCGAAGCGGGTTGCTGTGGTTTCCGCTGGCGTTTGAGACAAGACCCACCTTAAGCCCGTGTCCTTTTCAAAATCCTTCACGATGTTGTTCATCTCTTGAATTACCCTCAACCCGAGCGCCCATGCATCCTTCGACTGGTGGAGCTGACGTCCCGTTATATACTGAACCATGTCGTTGAGCCCCACCATACCTATGGAATGATACACCTTATCCATTCTATAATAGGGCTGACCGTCCAAGGTCATAGATAAAAATGGCAGGGAACCCTCCTTTAGTCTTGTTTCAATCTCCCCCCTATGAATGAACGTGACCTCCTTCAGCAGCCCCATCCTCTCCCTCAAGAGCTCGTATATTTTTCCCTCATCCCTCGCCTCATAGGCGATCCTCGGCAAATTGATGGTGTTATTGCAGAACTGTCCTCCCCTAAGCCTACCCTCCACCAGCTCATCATAATCCTCTTTCCTCATCTTGACTAAAACGCGACAGCATTGTGCCAACACTACATCGGGCATGTACTCGGGGAGCAGATTCAAGAAGTATGGTGTTCCAAATTTGGATGAAACTTTATGAGCCAAAAGCAAAAGGTCGTCGTATTCCCCTTTATCGATGAATTCCCGCCTCAGCTTGATGCAGGCCTTCGGGAAGATGAAGGGCTTGCCTGCACCGTCGCCCTCTAGGTAAACCTCCATAGCCGCCCTAAAGATCCGTTGGGCCTCCTCCTCGAAGTCGCCATAGGTCACTCCCTCCCTCATGACTCCACCAGGCAAAACCGCTGGTATGTCTTTCAAGACTTGGGGAATCCCAAACTCAAAGTTGACATCCGAGAAGACCACTTGACCTCCACGGGAGGCTGGCATCGACGCCATCTCAAAAATGAACATCTGCATGAGCTGCTTAATTCTATTGTAAGGAAGACCCTGAACATATGGGGCCAAAAAGACGTTGAAGAGATCGGTTCCCACGGCCCCTGAGTGATGTAGTTGTAACGCCGAGTAGGCCTTCGCTATATGCAAAATTGCCACCTCCGCATGTTTTGCTGGCTTTGCGACCGCCACGTGGGTTCCAACGCCATCCGATATCACGCCGTATCTTAGGAAGTATCGAATGTCGGCGGAGGCGCAATATGGCCTTATCGGAAAGTAATCCAACTTGTGGATATGAATTAAGCCTTGCAGATGCGCTTTAGCCAGGTGCCTTGGCAAGATATGGGTTAAGGTGTATTCCCTCACCACCGCGTCAGCCAGTAACTTATGGATTGTGTTGTGAAGACATACGAAGCCAAATCCTCCAATGAAATTTTCAATTTCTTGATTGTCTGGTCTTACTTCAAAATCGTAGGTGTGATTAACTATACCGACTTTTTTAATTGTTTCTATGCGTAACCAACGTAAGTCTGAGTTTATTAACCCTTGAATTTTTTCTGAATGCTGATCATCTAAAATGTCAAGTATCTTAGAGATCCTTCTCAATCTCTCTCGTCGAACGAATTTACCTGCCCGCAAGCATGAAAGGTCATCATACGCTATGGCTTCAGGGATATGAAGTAAGTTAGCAGCACTTTTTATATCACCACGTTTAAGCCTGCCTCCATTATAAGCATAAATTGGCAATCTTACTGGAATAATGTCCCGAGTGGTCTGGGTGGTGGTTGGTACATGTAGTTTGGTTAAGGTTGAAAATTGTTCAAGATTTTCTTTTCCCTGAATATCAATTTCGAATTCGCTCTCGGAGAGTTCATAAACGTTTGGATAGATCCCTTGGCTTAATAGCATGAATATAAGTCCTAACGCCATTCCCCTACTGGTGGTTGAGTATCTCACATTGCCAATGCGTATTGATCCATCGCCCCTTAAATAAGAGGATAAAAACGCTGCTATGGTTTCTTCTGAAGAGTCAAATAGGAAACTTGGTATTCTTTTTCCCTTAGCTCTGGTCAAATCAATGTCAAATGCATTCTCAAAAAGCAAAGCTACAGAGCATCCTCCAACAACTGTTACATAAGCTCCCTCCCTCTTGCATGGTTTTGGTAACGGAATCTTGAAGGCACGCTCATAGGCTGATCTAAATTCCTCATGCAACTCTAAACTAGAGTTGCTGAAATGTACTTTATCGCGAGTAAGTGTACCCTCACTTAATAAGTAACCAAAAACTTTACCAACGTCGGGTCGTAATTCGATTATGACTGGGAATTGTTTAGTACGCCAGCTTCCACGCGTACCAATGGTTGCTGTCCTTAAATCTTCATAATCCAGAGGAATTCCTAATTCCAAGACCAATTTAACGGGCATCGCCTTCAATTTTTTCCAGTGGCTAATAATGGTTGATGGCCTTGTTTTGGAATGAATTCGGCACCAGCTTTCCACTCTATTACGATACCTATTTAAAACCTTTGGAGTTAAGTTACCCCTCAAGTAAAATCCGCTTATATCATCAGGTCTACATTTTTTAAGGAGCTCTCCAAGCAGGTTTAATTCCTTCTTGACTATGGTTTTTCTGATGAAACGTGGAACAGCGATAAAGTCTCCCTCCTTTAGTTGCGATGTTGGAACAGCAACGATGGAGTTATTGTGTAATGTAAATAGGTTATGATCACTCGTTACAGTGACCTTACGTCCTGTTTCCAACTCAATTTGGTAAATTTCCCTTCGCTTATTATTGCGAACAACACCACTTACGGGATATTCATGCATCCTAAGCTCCTTATCGAAAGAAAATACGCTAAGCTTAAATCCTTCCCTTACGATATCGGAATTTCCATTTTGAATTATCTTGCTAGAAGATGCGTTGTCAATAATGTTATCAATTAATGGTCCTATTTCAGTAATTTTTAAGCTGCCTCTTTCTCGTACTACTACTATTTCATCGGGCGGTATGCTTTCTGGGTTGTGGACAAGGTTGGCGTTTTCCCGTGTATGCTCTTTTATCAGTTGGGCGACGTCGGTGATGGGTAGCCCCACTCTGCAATATTGCTCGGCGATGTTCTTTAAGCCACGTTTGAGGAGCAGCGTAACGCAGATTTCCCGGACCATCGAAGCTGAGATTTCCCGTATCTTGTTTTCTAAAAGGAAATGCCTCACATCTTGGGCTATCTTCAAAGCAGCATCACCCTCGATACTTGTTTCCTTTAGCAATGAGTTGACGATTTTGTCCTCGACGTATGGTTCGATCACCAACTCCGAGGTGACAACGGTGGGCAACTCCATAATGTCTGGCTTCCGCCTCAGCACCTCAACCTTTGGTATGCGTTCAGGGACCTCAACGTGCATTCAATCACCAGCCTATGAATTGGAGATTCATACAAACAGGTGTTTTAATAGATATTAAGTGTGTCGACTTCTAGTGAGGACCGCAAGAAATCCTCGTATATTATCTTTGATGGATTGAATCAGTGGGTGTTTCACCGTCTCTGGGGTCTTTAGCTTTTCTAATCGAGAGACCCTAAAGTAGATAGGTGGGTGCGGGTCCCATCTTATCCATTCCTGAAACCTGTAGGCAGGTATGCGCTCAAATTGTAGCTTCCGAAATCCGATCTTTCGCAAGGCTTGCGCCAGAACATGCGGGCTTCCTATCTTGATGGCGGATTCAAGGTCCGCCTTGGCCTCAA
Organism: Candidatus Bathyarchaeota archaeon BA1; assembly: GCA_001399805.1. Next base: position 1,707 of record LIHJ01000009.1, on the reverse strand, counting down.
AGAACTTGGCGATGAAGTATACCACAGTGAGGGCAAGGAGAAGGTAGAGGTATCCGAGGACCATGACGAGGGGGAGGAAAACGTAAACCCTGAGTAGGTATTCGGAGGCGGTCAGCGTGAAGAGGATGAGGGGATCTCTCCCCTTAAGATGGCTGAACTCATGCCCCACCACGCTAAGTATTTCATCATCCTCCAGTTGAACGAGTAGCCCTGTGGTGATGAGCACAATCCCGTGTTTTGGGCTAGGACCCGAGGCCGCTGCATTAGGTAGGATGGTGTTCGAGATGGCGATCTTGGGGGTTGGGGTGTTGAATTTCCCCGCGGCTTTTTTCACGATTTGATGAACATTCACGGTTTTTGTGGACATGTTTTCGGGTAGGCACTTGGATCCATATTTGGACAGGACCTCCTCAGCAGTTTCACAATCCACTGCCTTTCCAATGGCGAGCGTTTTTTGATAGATCTCTCCCTTTATCTTAATCAAAAGGTCCCTACTGTACTTTTTTCGAAATTCTACATACTCCTCTGCTGGAAGATGATATTGCAGAAGGTGAACGCTGGGATTTTCTTCGGTGATAGACCAGTCCCCCATCCCCGCGATGATTTTGTCTGAAACAAGAACTAGGACGAGCTGGAAGGCTATGAGCACCATTGGCGCGTAGGGTCCCAAGATCATGAATACGAAAATGCTGATGGCAATGAAGATGATGAAGAGGAGGAGCATGTTTTGGAGGAGTATCCTTTCAAGGAGTTTCCTTCGCCTCAATGGAGTCTTTTCTGGTATCACCTTCTCGCCCTCAACCCAAGCAAAGTATAGGGTGGTTCTCCTAACCCTCTCTTCAAACAATTGAACCCCAATGATCAAGTCCTCTTTGAGTCGGTCTAGCGCTGCTTGAGGAACAGTTCGATCACCTGGAACCATTCTCACCCGGATCGGTTTTTCAGCCCTCACCTCAACATCAATATGCCACTTCTCTTCAGGTCCAAGGGCCGTGAAGGCGAGAACAAAATCATGATCAATAACTGCCAGTTTAATGTTGGTAAAGTGCTCTCGAAGGGCGAGTATGTAGTGTTGACGTATAAATTTGAGTAGTTCATCAAGATATGCGGATGTCACTTCGGTGTCTATCAAAAAGGAGATGGCCTCAGACATCTCCGCCTTCCTCTGTCCTGGTAACAAAAGTAACAACCACAGTTGCAAGCTTCCATATAAACATGCTTGAGGAGACAGCTCACCCTGCTAAAGCTCCTTTATTTTCACTTTTAGGGGGTCGATGCCAACCACCCTGACCTCGATCGGGCTGGTGGTGACGGATTGAACCGGCCCCTCGATCACGATTTCTCTCCCAACAAATCCCCCGATCCACGTCACTTTGTTTTTGGCTCGCTCAATCAGCCCAGCCGCCTCCAGGACTGTGAGGACATCGTATAAGCGCCTCTCAGGGACCAAAACCCTCAACTCATCCATAGAGGCTTCCCGCTTTTTAATCAAAAAGTCAACAATTATTTTAGCAAAATCAAACGAACCCAATGCGATCATGTAAACATGTTAATACTCCCTTAATAGTCTTCGCAAATATGGGCGTATTTCTTGTGCTATCCTATTCGCAACTTATCGAAAGGCTCTATTTCTGTTTAGGTGATCTGGGTATTTTCTGAAGTCAAGGTGGTTATTGCTGATGATTAATACACCCTCAGAATAGGCGG
>LIHJ01000003.1 GCA_001399805.1 Candidatus Bathyarchaeota archaeon BA1 | reverse complement strand
AATGAAATGGAAAAAAAGGCAGATAAAATAATTATTTTAAATTCTGAATTATCGAATAATATACTTCCAGAATATTCATCAAAGTTAGAAGAATGGCAGATGGAAAAACTTTTAGGAAAATCAATAGACCAAATTAGAAAAATTCGAGACCAAATTAAAAATAGGGTTAAACGGTTAATAAGAGAAATAGAAAAAATAGAAAAGGCCCCTAGGTGAAATAATTCACAAAGGGCCAAAGTTAGATATTTAATTAAAATATTTAGAGTCGCTTTTAAACTTTGTGGCCTTTTTTTGTTACAAAAGAGATTTAAATGCTTCGAATTGATACATCTATTTATTGTGACCGTGGCTCAAGAATGCTCCTGATGCCTTCTACAAACAAAAGTTTACCTATTTTGGAAAGGTCCAAGCTAATAACATTCTGGGAGAGATTTTGCTGCATCATCCGATAGAAGGTATTTTAGGAAGAAGAACAGGTGCTCTTATATCTTCTATATTTATGGAAGCCAACTCTTTGATCACTTGTTTAAGGGTTAGCCCTATTCTCTTTCAATTTGACTTTTATCTTCAGTCCGGGTCCCTTCTCCCTTTTCTTCACGTATCTGGTGGACAGCTCTATTATCTGGATGTTTGGATGCGCGTTGAGATAGTTTAGTACGTCATATTTTACGTCTCCTAATGATTGATAGCTCAAAAGTTACGTATTTAGCTAGGGCCTCCTCCAGATCTGATGCGCCATTCAATATAACATCGACTTATAAGACTGATTAAAAACATGTAGGTGGAGATAACCTTGAGGGAATCACCCATAAGAATCCTCGAGAACCCGACCCTTGAAGAGGTCGCCGAGCTTGCCAAAGAATGTATCAGCAAACACACCGTCCTAGTTATCGTTGGAAACTGTTGGGTGGAGTATAAGGGGAGGGCGAGCTCCAAGCTGGGGCCTGGAGAGAGAATCCTCATCATAAAAAGAGATGGGGCCCTCCTGGTTCACCGACCTGAAGGCTACGAACCCGTCAACTGGATGCCTGGAGGAGACGTTATCTACCATATCAAACTGATTAAGCGGGAAGCAAATTCAACACGCAGACCACCCTTTGAAACAGAAAAACGGGGGAGGTATAAATTCCGTTCCACAGCACGGCATTCTCCGGGCTGTATTTTTCAAACCCGAGCGGTTGAGAACATCTTGCAGATACGGGCCATTCGAAGGAGACCGTCTGAGTCTGTGAGGATATTTTTTGATCGCATCTACATACTTTCGATTCTCAGCTTGATTGATGCTGGAGAATTCTCTCTGTATGCCAGCGAGGAGGACATGCAAAAGGCGATAGTGCTTAAGCCAAGTATGCTAGAGCCGGGCTTCCAGCCCATCACTTACGAGAAGAAAATTGAGCCTGGATTTGTGGATGTGTATGGAATCGATGGGGATGGTAAGTTTGTGGTGGTGGAGATCAAGAGGAAGACGGCTGGTCGTGGGGCGGCCCTCCAATTGGCAACATATGTGAAGTCCGTCAAGGGCATGGTGAATCGTGAGGTTCGTGGGATTTTAGCAGCTCCCAGCATGGCGAGGGGCGTTCAAAGGCTATTGGCGACCCTCGGGCTGGACTTCAAGCCCCTGGACCCAAGGAAATGCGCGGAAGTCTTAAGCAGACCCGAGACAAGGAAGCTTGCGGATTTCTTTGAGGGACATAGATGATTCAAAACATTATCCCGCTAGCCTACGACAGCCTTGGAGTCCGTTCGATGGCTACGTTTGTGGAGACTGATGACGCAAGGATTTTGATTGACCCCGCAGTTTCATTGGCTCCCCTGCGATATGGGTTGCCACCACACCCACTGGAGTGGAGGCGTATGGATGAAACTTGGGAAGTCATAAAGCAGTATGCGGAGTTGGCAGACGTTCTCATCGTAACCCACTATCACTATGATCATCATGACCCGGGCGAGCCAGAGGTTTATAGAGGCAAAACCATATACTTGAAGCACCCAGCCGAAAACATCAATCTTAGCCAAAGGGAACGGGCTGCGTTTTTTCTAGAGGCCCTAAGGGGCTTTCCGAAAACTCTTGAGTACGCAGATGGAAAGGAAGCAACCATTGGAAAAACGAGGATTCGCTTTTCAAAGGCGGTTTGTCACGGGATCAACCCAAGACTTGGATACGTAACTGAGGTAAGCATATCGCATGGTGAAAAGCTCGTGTATACGTCAGATGTGGAGGGTCCACCGCTCGACGATCAGATTCAGTTTATTCTTGAGGAAAAGCCGGACGTTCTCATCGTGGATGGACCGATGACGTATATGCTGGGTTTCCGATACTCATATAAGAGCTTGGAGATTTCCAATCGAAATCTGGTGAAAGCCATAAAGGAGACCCAACTTCACACGTTAGTTCTCGATCATCACTTTCTGCGCGACCTCAACTACAGGATGAGGATAGCCTCTGTGTATGCCGCAGCTAAAAATAAAAATGTGAGGATTATGACCGCCGCTGAGTTTGCTGGAAGGAAGATTGAAATGTTAGAAGCATTGCGGAGAGAGCTTTACCAAAAATATGGGGAAATGGAGTCTGTCAAATCGGCGAGAAGAAAACTGTTAGAGGAATAAGTGGTTGCCTTCCTTTTACATTTGTCGCAGAAAACCCAGGGAGTGCAAGGAGTGTGGGTTCTGCACAGAACACTTCTACTGCCCTGGGGTTGGTAAGCCAAGTATAGATCGCTTTGAAACCTCCTGCATAGATTGCGGCGTTTGTTATATGGCTTGCCCATACGGAGCCATTGAACACATAGCGGATACCATTCCCAGAAAACAGATCACCATCATCGTGGATGGCGACCGCTTTGCGGTGCCGGAGCGCATCACCGTTAAGCACGCTCTTCAGCTGCTCGGCTTGGAGTTTGGAAAATTTCCAGACGAGGCTAGGATGTTTGCCCCATGCGAAACTGGAGGGTGTTATGCCTGCGCCCTTCTGATCGATGGAGAGCCTAAACCAGCGTGCATAACGCCAGTCAAGGATGGAATGGCTATTAACTTGACGTTGCCTGAGGATTATGTACCCCTCCGTGGGGTTTCGGGTTATCAGCCCCATTCTGTTGGCGGCGTAGGAACCCCTTGGTGGGTGAAGAAAAGTGGTCAACACTACATCGAGGTTGCCTGCTTCGCCCATGGGTGTAATCTTCGATGCCCTCAATGTCAAAATTATGCTGCCACCTACGACAACATGAAAGCCCCTTCAGCTCCGCTCGAGGCGGCTTCGGTCTTAACGGCTCAACGAAATAGGTATGGCGTTGATCGTATGGCAATATCCGGTGGGGAGCCAACACTCAACCGCCCATGGCTAATACAATTTTTCCGAGGGCTGCATCGATTAAACCCTGATCCACGCGCACGACTGCATCTAGACACAAATGCGACTATGCTAACGCTGGAGTATGTGGATCGCTTAGTGGAAGCGGGGATGACGGACATTGGTCCGGATCTGAAGGGTTTACGAACCGAAACCTTCATGAGGATCACCGGCATCTCTGACAGGGAGCTCGCTGAGCGATACCTAAAGAGTGCTTGGGCGGTCACCAAATACATAGTTGATGAGTATTATCCAGAGAAGGTGTTTATTGGAATAGGCATACCGTATAATAAATATTTTATGACCTTAGAGGAGATTCGGGAGATGGGTGAAAGAATCGCTGGCATGAACTCCGAGGTGCAGGTTTGCCTCCTAGACTACTTCCCCACCTTCCGCAGAACCGACATGAGACGACCAACCGTTAATGAGATGCGGAAGGCGCGAGAAACGTTGCTTGAAGCAGGATTGGAAACCGTTCTAGCTCAAACCGTAATAGGGCATCTGGGACCATAGCGCGCGATGTCGGACAGAAATAAGCCTAAAACGGGCTTATTTCCTCCTCTCTTTCCTCCCTCTTATTTCTTCCTTTACCTTTTCACGCTCCATTTGATCTCCAATAGCTGCCCCAATCATCCCCCCAACTATGACGCCTGCTGGACCCAATATTAATCCTAACAATCCCCCGATAACCATGCCACCAAACGCTCCAGCCCCCGTTGTTTTTACCTCTTCCTCCTTTTTTTCCTCTGGATTGTTATCTGATAGTGAGCGTTGCTTCCGTAACAAACCCCCTATTTCCACAAACCCTCTGTTTATCTCTCTACTTAACAAGCTAAAACCAGACCATATTACTATGAAGGAGACACCGATGGCTAGAACGGCAAGAGTGACGAGAGACTCTATCCTCGACAGTTGAAAGTAATATTGCAAAATGGCCAAAAATGAGAGTAAAGCAAAGACGAAACTTAAATATTGAATACGCGCCCTAATTTCCCTTTCAAGCTCAACCATAAATCATCGTATTTTGTATTACAAAAGTAACCATAAAAAGATTGTGTTGTTTTGACCTGTTAGTTAGTGACTTTTGGTAGTGCGCTTACCTTCTCCATGTACTTGAATAAGACCCTCTTCTTCCTCTCTTCTACGGCTTTAATGTAATACTTCAACGTCTTCTTGTCCACTCCCAGTATGTCCTTAATCGCGTCTTGTGGAACTCCCTCCAAGTATAACTTCGTGGCGTAAATGTATCTGAAGCTGTGGATTGTTAGTTGGGAAGCCCACACATCCTCATAAAATATTTGAATTTGCGGCTTATGTCTCGGTCAGATAGGTGCTCTCCATTGTGGTTTGGGAAGAAGTATGGTGTGTTTCCGTATTTCCGCTGAACGTGTTGTTGCCATTCCTCTAAAAAGTCCTTATACCAATCGTTCGTTACCCCTTTGACTTGTTCTACCCCATGTTTACCTATGTAAGAGACGATTGGCTTCTCCCCTCCTCCAAACCATCTATCATATCAAACCTTAGAGTTCAAGATGATAAGCGTTGAAGAGATCGACCTTCCACCATTAAGCTTGAGGACGGATGTATCAAGAGAGAGCCTCGAAGAACTTGCGGAAAGCATTGAAACAGAGGGTTTGATACAGCCCATCCTTGTGAGGCCAAAGAAAGACAGGTACGAACTCATTGTCGGGGAGAGGAGAGTAAGAGCAGCAATTTACGCGAATGTGCCAAAAATTCCCGCGATTATACGCGACATCTCAGATGAGGAAGCAAGTAGGTCGCGGTTAATAGAGAACATAAACCGAAGGGATTTGGAAATCTGGGAGAGGGTCGATGGGATAAGATTTCACATGAAAATGTACGGGCTCACACATAAGCAGATGGCCGATAAGTTGCATGTGAGTCCTGAAACGCTCAAAAACTGGTTTTCGCTCGCGGATAGGACATCACCCAAGATAAAGTCCAGCCCTGAATTTAGAAAATTGCCACCAGCATACCTCATGCGATTAACAAAATATGATGACGAAACGCAGGAAAGATTTGCTCGTGCAATCATTTCGAAAGGATTGGGCAAGTATCAGATCTTAAAACTCACCGACTTATATGATCAAGATCCGAGAGCAGACATTGATGAATTAGCAAGGCGCTTGAAGGAAGAATATGCAGAAATAGTGACGTTGGTACCGAAGGAGGAAGCGGAGAAAGTCAAGAGGAAAAGAGCTGAGGAGAGGAAGAGGGCGAAGAAAAAGGTTAGAGAAGAAAAGCTGAAGTCGCATCTGCGCCCTAGGGAAAAACCGAAAGAGGAAAAACCCAAGGAAGAAAAGGCTCTAGTTGTCAGAGTGATGCCTAAGGAGTTGGAGGAGTTAGACATCCCGTTCATCAAAGTCAGATCTCTTATTAATGGCATAAAACCTACGATGGTTATTGAGACGAATAAATGGAGAATGGAAGGGTCTAACCATTTCGATCTAATGCTCGCTTTTTCGCATATTGACACGTTTCTGTGGGTATCGTTGGAAACCCTTTGCAGGCTTTATGGCATAGAAGTTATGGCCAGTTATAGGAGGGGAGACTGGGATTCCATCATAAAGCATGACACGCAGGATCTAGTTATGACAGAAGAACTCTACAAGAAGTTCTTTTTGTAGAGATTTGTGAGAAGCTACATTTTTGTAGAAAAGTAGTAAAGGACTTAGGTTTTACCACAACATCGAATAAAAGGAAATGTCCGTTACTGAGGGAAGAAAAATAAGCTTATTTTGGGCTTATTCCTGTCCGACATCGCGCGCTAATTCTTATGGGTAAAGCTTAGTACTGAAATTGTATGGGGGTCATTTCTTCATGGTGTAGGAAAGGAACTCTGTGATTTTCTTTTGGTATAGGGCGTTTCGTATGAGTTGGCTTTTGTTCATCCATTGTTGTATTGGGATTTGGAACTGGCTGGCGACCCTGGCTAATGCCTCCTCCAACGTGTTGTACTTTAGTGGAGCCTGCCTCATGGCGTTTCTCACGTTTTCCCTCACTTGCCAGACCCCCACGGGCATGATGTAGCCTGGGTGTGCCTCCCTCAACACCACCACGGTTGCCTGCCTCCGCTCCCTTTGGAGCAGCTCGCATACCGCCAGTCGTGCCGCGTAGTAGCAGCCCCCAATATCCGCGTAGGTGGTTCTTCCCTCATGCCCCTCCCAGTCAAAGAACATGACGATGCTGGTGCCGCTGGGGTTCCAAACGGTGCCTGGATACCAAGCCTCCATCGCCTCGTAGCTCCATGGGCCAGGCATCACCAGCACCTCGAAGCGGTTGTCCAAGTATCTTGATTCATACACGCGATACTCGTTGATTTCTGGATACGTCTTGATTTGTTCGATCAGGTTCTTGGAGAGGATGCTGTCAACGGCGGTGATGCTCCATCGTGTGGGCACCATCCTCCTATTCTGTTTAAGCCCGAAGGCTCCAATGCTGAAGGCTCGCTGTATCCTAGTCACCAAGACGCCTCTCTCATACAACGTGGCAACGGCTTCCGCCGCCTTTAGGTCAGTATCCACGTAGCATTTCTCGATTTGATGGTCCCAGCGTGCGGTCCCAACCCTCATATCTTGGATGGATGCGGAGGGTCCAAACGGTTGGACCTCATCGTCTAGGATCAGATATCGGCGTGGCCTGTTTTTGAGCGCCAGTTCCACATCCACAGGACCGATGGAAAGGGCGAGCTCTCGGGTTTTGTCCATGATCTTTCCAGCTTCCTCAAAGTTTCTCACGTGAACCCTATGCTTCCCACGAATCAGCATTGACCGGAAACCCACAATCTCATCGATGGACTTCCCAAACCAAAGTTCAGGCATGTCGAAAAGGCTTGTGTCTTCATGAACTGGCGGAACCAATGGACCGGCATACACATATGGGTATCCGATCCGACCCACAAAGACGCTGGGCGGGGATGCGCCATCGATATCCGTTCCCTCGATGAGGGGCATGATTCGAAGGTATGAATTCAGCCTCACCATGAGGGGGCAACGCGTTTTTCCACACAAAAACTTAGAGCCCTTACAAACCACGCAGAGTCCCTTCCCCCAAGCCACCCCAGAGGCCTTCGCTAACAAATAGTCTGTGCTATAATTCAGGTCGGCGGCGATGCTAGGGTTGTCGATGAGCTGCAGTATCCAGAGGTTCTCCTTCCCAGTCATCCTCGTCTCTCTTGTTCCTTCAGTTAGCCTTTTCATGTTTATGCCTGTAAGAGTCTCATTCACTATTCATTTTTGGGCTATGACGCTTAAAAACAGGTCGATTGTAGGGCAGTTATGTCTCTTCAGGTATGGGGTCGAGCACTTCCACTATGTCTTGTTTTGCAATCTCCTTAAAGCCCCTATCATGTGTAAAAATCTTTCTAACGCCCCTCCTCTTCATCATCGCCAAGATCGTAGCATCTCGTCCACCAATGGGATACATCCACATTTCGGAAATAATTTTAAGAGACTCGTAGAGGAGGCTGAGATCAAATTCATCAACCGTCATTGTTGATAGTCGCGTGAAGCTTTCAATCCTTCGTTCAAGTATGTGTCTAGGAAGCTTAGAGACCTTGTATACGTAATGCGCAACCTCCATCCATATTATTGTGCTCGTGAGAATTTCTTCTGTTCGAATGATCTCCTCCAGCTCGTCTTTGACGAACCCGTGCTCCTTCGTGGTGGGATCAAGATAATAGTCCCACATGCACGAGTCTACGACTATCATCTTTAGGGTTTTTCCCTCCAGATCTCCTTAACCTTTAGCGGTTCTAATGTCTCGACCTTGAAGGCTTCAACCTCTTTCATAAACTCGTGGGCTTGTTTAATGAACTCCTCTGGGCTCAGAGGTTTCAGCAACACAACTTCGTTCCATCTTTTCTCTAGGATAAGCTCAGTATTGGCTCCGATTCCTAAACTATCTCTGATTTCAGTGGGAATCGTTATTCGCCCCCTCTCATCAACCTTAACCCTCACGCCCATTTGTTTCCCCATTAAACCCACATAATGGGAAAAATATAAACTTATCTTCTATCGGTGGGCAGAAAGAAGATAAAGCACGCGGTTAAGTGATTAAAAAACGTAGAAAACAAGGAAACGAGAAAAGTAAACGACGTATTACATAAAGCCACAACGAAACTGGTGGAAAAAGCTGAAGCGCTCGAGAAATCAGGATACGAGCCTATCCTAGTCTTCGGAGACCTTAAGAAAGTTAGGCATCCGAGAATCAAATCCATACCTCGTTAAAAGGGAAAATGTCTCGAAAGCGAATGAAATCTTCACACTTTATAGAGAACGCCCATCTATTCGGCTGAGATAAGCATTCGTTTCCAGAAATTTTCCGTTCCTTTCCCTATTTCCCGAATCAAGATGAGGATGGATAGCGTAAGAAACGTGGACTGAATAATGGTAGTTGCATAAACCCAATTGTTTAGAAGTACAAAAGCGTCAAAGGATTCGTTAAGGAACGGGTATAGTAGAGGATTGAACTCGTGATGCAAAGAATCTAAAAACACGTGGGTGGCGCATCCTATGAAACATGATACGATAAGCTTGCTGGAAAAGCGGCATCTCTCCTCCACCATTTTTCTATCAAGCTTAAAAAGTGGTGAAATTACAGCAGGATAAAGGAAAATAGTGAGCAAGATGGAGAGAAGCACACCGAGGGTGGATGCGGCCAACAAGCTGTGGAGAAGGAGCCTTCTCTGAAGACCGCCAGTCCCAAAATAGGTGAGCACGATGTCCGCGTCGGGCATCATGGAGCTCACGATGAGAGCTGGTAGGCTCAGCTCCCTCCTCCATCTATGAACCAAATAAGCCACGGCATAGTGAAGAGGTGTGAGGGGCATCGTGACTAACCTCAACTGGTATATACACATTTTAAGGTTACTAAAATAAAGCGTTCGGCATTTGCGTAATCACGTTTTAGGGCTAATCAAATAAAAGCATTCGCGATAGATTCCGTTAAATGGGAAAATATAGATTGAGACGTGTCCCAGCTATTCTTTATGAATCTATGGCGGGATATTCCACCCGGCGATAAGCCTCCTGATCTGATTAATGCTCTTGTTGAGGTTATAAGTGGGTCTAGGGACAAATACGAATACAACTGGGAATGGGATGCATTCGTATTAGATCGTGTGATTTATTCATCTGTTGTCTTTCCTGCGGAATATGGGTTATTCCACAAACATGGTTTGATGATAATGACCCAATGGACATTATGATCCTGTCTTATGAACCCATGGAAGTTGGTTGTATAATTAAGGCGAGACCAATTGGTGTGTTGATCATGGAAGATGAAGATGGAGAGGACCCAAAGATATTGTCTGTACCCGTAAGGGATCCAAGATTTGGTGGGTTCAATGACATCGCGGATGTTCATCCACACAAATTAAGAGAATCCAAGAATTTTTCGAAATCTACAAGAGGCTAGAGCCAAAAAAGTGGGTTAGATACAAGGCATGGAAAAACGTTGAAGAGGCAAAAAAGATCTCAAGTATGCGATTAATTTGTTTAAAGAGAAGAAACCTTTGGAAACATGAGATCTACGTCCTTCTGAAGTTTTCATCCGTGCTTGGACAGGGCTGTAAATAAAGAGGTAATTAATCGAAGATCGTCATCAGAGCAAAGTACATGGCAATTAGAGGTGCGAACATGGTGGTTACCAGCGTCGTGACCTAATCATAGTATTAAGAGATGGCCCAGCCGTGTCCTTAAATGGATCGCCAACAGTATCGCCTATGACCGCAGCCTTGTGGGCGTCTGAGCTCAAGAAACTACTAGAAGCCAGCTCATAAGTGGATGCCTAGTAGGCACATGTGAAAGCATATTTAAAGTCGGTTAGGTTTATAAGAAGTTGTGCAGTCATGATTCTATGAGGTTATGAATTGGCACGCCAAACTGTGGAGATAGATAATGAGGTGTGGCAGCGATTTCTTAAGACATTGGTTGACCTTTACGGCTCAGCTTATGGTTCAAAGAAAAAGGAGGCGCTAAACGAAGCCATACAATTGTGGTTAGAGTCAAAGACCATTGGTGTGGAGAGAATGGAATTGATCAAGCGAGCTGAGCAGATTCTTCAAGAAAGACGGCTGAGCCATATGATAATGGACCTTTTAGGAGAGGAGGAAACCTTTCTCCCAATCGAGCACGAACGCAAGGCATTGGTGGAGGCTCTTAGACGGAGGCGTCACTGATTGCATTTATTTCTTGACACCAACATTCTAGTTGATGTCGTCTTAAGGAGGGTTGATTCAAAGGGTACACCGTTATGGACGACTTCAGCCATCCTTCTTGATGATATTTATAAGGGTCGCCACAAAGGTTCAATCAGTATCTTATCTCTATACATTGTGGCAGTTTTAGTCAATCCAAGAGACACCAAAGCAGGAGATCTTTTTGCCCGAGAAAAGTTACGTGGACTTAGAAGTTTTTTGAACGCAGTTAACCTAACAGACAAAATTGTCGAGGAGTCCTTAAGGGAGACGAGGCTTAGGCTTGAAGACTCTTTGCAATTTATTTCAGCTCGAACGGCCGAAGCTGAAGCAATCGTGACAAGGAATGTTCATCATTTTTCAAAGGTGAAAAGCGAAATCAAATTATTGACGCCTGAGGAGGCTATTTCTGAGAGTTTCCTTTAGGCAAGGTTTTCAGAAAACGGTCATGATAACTAGGGACCACAAGCTCGCGGCTGTTGCCGTAGCCGAGAAGTTGGATACGTGAAAAGCGACATGGTTCTGACCAATTCAGAATAGGTGATGGTGTTAACGATGCTCCTGCGCTTAAGCATGCGGATATTAGGGTGGCAATGGGTGTTGTGGAACGAGGTAACCAAAGAGGTTGCCGATTTGGTGCTGGCGAACGACAACTTCGCACAATAGTTAACACTGTAAAGCCTTGCCGTTTCTTCCCACGCAAATTCTTCACATCAACTTAGCCGCCGATGGATTTCCTGCTATAGCTCTAGGTGTTGGCCCGTCAGATCCAGAAGTCATGAAGAAAGATTTGGAGGGGATACCTCAGCCTTGCGTGGATTCGAATCCACTCCCTGCGCCAATATCTAGAAATGGGCTTAAGTCAAAAAATATTTGAGAATGCTGTGGATGTTTGCCCTTTATTTTGATGTAATTCTCTCTTCATCGGTCATTTTCATTTTGTAATCACTTTTTAAGTCTACGTTAAGTTTATAAATGAGTGGTCTCATTCCAGACGGTTTAGACGAAACCCCTTTTGGGGATGAAAATATGGAATGGCTCATAATTGCACCAATTGCTAGTTTACTCTCGATTGCCTTCGCGTTTTACCTTTATCATTACGTTAACAGACAGGATGCTGGTTCCCCGAAGATGAAGGAAATCGCCGATGCGATAAGGATAGGGGCCAACGCTTATTTAAAGAGGCAGAACACAGCTTTGTCCGCGTTCGTTGTTGTTATGGCGATAATACTTGGAGTCGCCTTCGCCAATTACCACTTAGCAATAGCGTATATTTTTGGATCGCTTTGCACCACTGCAGCCGCATATTTTGGGATGAATGCTGCTGTTAGGGCGAACGTGAGAACCGCAAACAGCGCTAGAAAGGGGGTGAATCAGGCTCTTCCGGTGGCGTATTATGGTGGGTCAGTTATGGGGTTGTCTATTGTTGGGATGGCTGTGTTGGGAACAAGCATACTCTATTACATCTACAATAGTATTTATGGGGACCCGGAAACAGCGCTGCACACCGTTTTGGGTTTCAGTTTTGGCGCCAGCGCGCTCGCGCTTTTCGCAAAAGCCGGCGGAGGTATCTACACAAAAACGGCTGACATAGGCGCCGACCTTGTGGGTAAGGTTGAGCTGGGCATTCCTGAGGATGATCCGAGGAACCCAGCTGTCATTGCTGATAATGTAGGCGATAACGTGGGTGATGTGGCTGGAATGGGCGCTGACTTGACCGACTCCTACATCGCTGGCATGATAGCATCCATGCTACTTGGCGCAGCACTATACCACGGCCAAATAATATACGTCATTCTACCCTTATTAGTTAAAGCGTTAGGAATAGTTGCCTCTATTCCCGGAATATTGTTTGTGCGAGTTGGAATCAAAGGAAGCCCAGGCGCTGCACTTAACAGAGGGACCTTCGCAACATGCATAATATTTACGATTCTGCTGTTTCTGACGGTCAATTTCTTAAATATGGGTGAACATGGACTCGGCATATTTTTCGCAACAGTGGCAGGATTAGCCGCTGGATTAATCATGGGGTTAACAACAGACTATTTCACGTCGATGGATAGAACTCCTGTTTTTAAGACGGCGGAATCCGCGAAGACAGGTGCCGCGATAAACATTTTGTCTGGCTTTTCGTACGGAATACTGAGCATAATTCCGCCCATTATTGGCATTGTCATAGCGATCTTGGCTTCATGGAACATATCCTTAATGTTTAAGGTTAATCCCTTCTATGGAATTGCTATGGCTGCGGTTGGTATGCTGGCCACATTGGGAACAGTGATCGCTGCAGATGCTTATGGTCCAATAGCGGATAATGCGAGGGGAATCGCAGAGCAATCTGGTTTGGGCAAAGAAGTTATTGAAGTAGTAGATAGATTGGACGCCGCGGGTAATACCACGAAAGCTATATCGAAAGGCTTCGCCATTGGCGCCGCTGCTTTGCAAGTTATTGCGTTGTTCTTTGCATACGCAACAGAGGTTGGGATTCCCCACATGATGATAAACCTCATGGATCCGAAAGTTTTGGGTGGCGTGTTTATCGGAGCAATGATGCCGCCCGTGTTCTGCGCCCTACTAATACTAGCTGTGGGGAAAAATGCTTACAGAATGGTTGAGGAAGTAAGAAGGCAATTTAGAGAAATCCCCGGCTTAATGGAAGGCAAATCAAAACCTGACTACGCAAAGTGTGTAGACATCGCAACTAGAGGAGCCTTAAGGGAGCTTATCCCCTCAGGCATCTTGGCTATCGTGGCTCCGTTGTCAGTAGGTTTTACTTTGGGCAAAGAGGCACTGGCCGGTTTCCTCGGTGGAAGCATAATTACAGGAATAATTTTCGCCCTACTGATGGCTAATGCTGGTGGAACATGGGATAATGCCAAGAAATACATTGAGGCGGGAAAGTTTGGAGGGAAAGGCTCCGAGGCTCATAAAGCAGCAGTGGTAGGCGATACGGTAGGAGATCCGTTTAAAGACACAGCAGGACCTACATTGAATACCATGATAACAGTCATGGCGCTCACTGCGACCGTGTTTGCGCCTTTAATTCTGCTACTCATAGCTTAGCTGAAAACGTTCAAGCTTCACGCAATCCCCTTTTACAAAACCAATGGGTAAGAGAGATTTTTAGGTTCTGGTAACTCTTCGGGTGATGCCCTTTGAGGGCCTTCCCCTCTTTTGCTCACCGCCTTGTTTAAGGGTCGGCTCACGACTACATGTGAGGGGCTATTATGGGCGAACCATACCCATTCATCTTCACGTGTGGACTCCTCTGCGAATCCCTTCAGATGTCATTTATTCACGCTTTCCACCCGAAGTTCACATGCCCTTCAGCTCTAAAATGTGTTTAAACTTTATCTCCATAGGAGTTACCAGAACCGATCTTTATAGAAGAGTTATGTTGTGTCTGCTCTTTATTTGAATTCAAGGGGGTGCGGTGGACGTCGAGGCCGTACACAAGAAAATGGAATTGAATGAGAAAACTCTTATAAGTGGATGTTTGGGTTTAACTCTAAGGCTGAATTACAACATTAAGAAAGAAGAAGGGCGTTAGGCTGGCGTTGCTATGGTCTCTGCTTGGCACAGCATGAAAATCGAAGAAGTCATTACCACTCTACAGACTAACCTTGGAGGGTTAAGCGGCGAGGAAGCAGAACGCCGGCTACGGGAGTTTGGGTACAACGAACTCCAAGAGCGAAAAAGAGTAACTCCGCTGCCGATTTTTCTCCGTCAGTTTAAGGACATCTTTGTGATCATGCTTTTGATAGCCACGGGAATCTCGTTCTTAATTGGAGAAACCATCGACGCTTCCACCATCGCCGCAATTGTGGTTCTCAACTCCGTTGTTGGCTTCGTTCAAGAGTATCGATCAGAAAGGGCCATGGAAGCCATGAAGAAGCTGACGGCCCCCAAAGCACATGTGCTTCGAGATGGAGGCGAAGCAATAATACCAGCCCGTGAAGTTGTGCCTGGAGATATAGTCCTTCTCGAAGCGGGTGACCGCGTTCCCGCTGACGGAAGACTCTTAGAAGTTGTGGATTTGAAAACCGATGAAGCGGTTTTGACGGGTGAGTCGACGCCTGTTAACAAGGAAATGTGCGTCCTAGACGAGAAGACGCCTGTGGCGGACAGAAAAAATTCGGTTTTCATGGCCACTCACCTAACTTATGGTAGAGGGAAAGCCGTTGTCACATCCACTGGCATGAACACGGAGTTCGGAAAGATTGCAGAAATGGTTCAGACAATGGAGGAGGAAGAACCCCCCCTTAAGCAGAAGCTGGGGCGCTTTGCCAAAAAACTTGGGATAATAATTGTGGTTGTGTGCGCTGTCATTTTTGCGCTTGAATTATATGGAATTTTTGTTCTTGGAGTAGTCCACGCGGCTGAAGCCATAAAGAATATCGTAGACGCGTTTGAGACGGCGGTTGCGCTTGCCGTCTCCGCTGTTCCCGAAGGCTTGCCAGCTGTGGTAACTGTGTCGCTTGCTCTCGGCGCTCGAGAACTTGCCAAACGCAACGCGATTATACGGAAACTTTCTTCAGCTGAAACTCTAGGAGCCACGACTGTTATTTGCTCTGACAAAACGGGCACGTTGACTAAGGGTGAAATGACTGTTCGCAAAATCTACGTCAACGGTAAGATGCTCGATGTGACTGGAGTAGGCTACGAACCCAAAGGTGAATTCTTAGAAGATGGCGCCCCCATCAACTTGAAAGAAAACTATGACCTTACGTTATTGTTGAGAGCAAGTATGCTGTGCACGAACGCCCATTATGATGGAAAAAGTGTGATTGGAGACACGACCGAAGGAGCCCTTATAGTGGCAGCCGCTAAGGCGGGAATGACCAAGAAAGACATGGAAGCTTTATATCCTCGCGTCCATGAAGTGCCGTTCACATCTGAGAGAAAACGCATGACAACCGTCCACAAGACAACAGAAGGAACACCTGTTGCCTATGTTAAGGGGGCTCCAGAAATCATCTTGGAGCGCAGCACACACATCCTCCAAGATGGTCAAGCCGATAAACTCTCAGCCAAAGAGGGAAAAACTATCTTAAAAACGAATGAAAAAATGGCGAGCGACGCCCTACGCGTGCTCGGCATAGCCTACAAAGACTTGCCCAATGACAACCTCGAAAAAGTTGAAGAAGAAAGCGTGGAAAACGGCTTGGTTTTCTTGGGCTTAATGGGCATGATAGACCCACCGAGGGAAGAAGCAAAAGAAGCCAACTTGAAATGTCAGCAAGCGGGCATAAAAACGGTCATGATAACCGGAGACCACAAGTTGACGGCGGTTGCCATAGCCAGAGAGCTGGGCATGTTAAAAAGCGGTATGGTTCTGACTGGCGCCGAACTTGACAACATGAGCGACGAAGACTTTGAGAAAATTGTGGAAAAAGTATCTGTCTATGCGAGAGTTTCCCCTGAACACAAACTTCGAATAGTCGGGGCGTTGAAAAAGAGGGGCCACATAGTTGCCATGACTGGCGACGGAGTAAACGATGCGCCTGCACTTAAGCAGGCAGACATCGGCGTGGCTATGGGCATAACGGGCACAGACGTAACAAGAGAAGCCGCAGACATGGTGCTCGCAGACGACAACTTCGCCACAATAGTCAACGCCGTTGAAGGGGGGCGAAGCATATACGACAACATAAGAAAGTTTTCATTCTTCCTGTTGCGCTGCAACTTTGACGAGTTGGTAATAATAGGGAGCTTCGCCCTTTTAGGCTTAGAACTCCCATTCACTGCTGGCATGATTCTGTGGATAAACTTGGTGACAGATGGAGGCCCAGCAGTAGCCTTGAGCATGGACCCGCCAGAGGAAGACGTGATGAAACGTCCCCCACGGAATCCTAACGAAGGCATTCTGCATGGAAGGCTGGCTTCAATTCTTGCAACTTTTGTAACGCAGTTCTTAGGAACAGCTGTTTTGTTCTATACTGCATACTATCTATTTCACGAACCCTTAAACGAGGCGAGGTCTCTGGCTTTTGTACAGGCGACCCTGCAAGAGTTAGTTATCGTTTGGAACTGTCGTTCTGAGAAGCATAACGCGTTCAAAGTTGGATTTAAGTCTAACAAGTATTTGCTCGTTGCCGTGCTCGTATCAGTATTCACAACTGTTTTGATACCATACGTAGGCCTGTTCGATACCGCTCCATTAACACTTCTCGACTGGGCAATTGTTCTTCCAATTTCTATGTCTGGTTTTCTAATTCTGCCCGAGGTTTTCTACGGCAGAAAAATATGGCGGTGGACCTAACCTAGACCGAGTTCAAGTTTATTAAGAACTTGCGGCTCTTCTTAGTCTGTTCATCACCGCGAGTCCAAGCCTTGTGGAGTTATTCCCTCTGCAATGATTATATCGACTTTTTCTATATGTGCTCTCCCCTCCATTACCACCTGCTCCGTTACGCCCAGCTTTCCAATTTCCCTTACGAGCTTATCCTTTGTATGGTCCGTGAACAATATTACCCAATTCACCAATGTGTAAAAGGTCTATGGGTCCCAGCCCATGAAAACTGACCTACTCATTGATGAGTTCCTAAAGATGGCTCATGGCATCGCTGAACGCATATCACTAAGTAATCTTGTCTTTGGCACTAGCATCCTCTATCAACTAGTCAATCAGCATCCCGCTCGTCAGGCTCAAAATTAGACCATCACCACCTAATTAAAATCGCACTACGGCAGAATTGAAAGTTTACCAAAAACGGGGGAGAAACGTTTAAGAACAGTAAAAAGCCTTCTCTTCTGTTAAGTGGGGTGGCTTAATGGCTAGGGTGTTTGAGGAAATCCAACGGATAGTTGAGAGATTATCCGAGGAAGATGTTGCCGAGCTTATGCACAGTTTTGACCATTGTGTGCTGATGGTAAACAAGTTTGAGGAAACCAGAAAGCCGGAATACTATGCGAGAATGAAGTCTGCATGTGAAACTTTTATGGAAACTTTGAGCAAACTTGAAGAAAGAGCAAAAGAAAAATAGACTGGAGGGGGTTGCCAGACTCTGGCATACCTAAATCACCCTTTCTGCTGTATGCATTTTTCTCCGTTAGAGTTCGGCAATATTGCCGCCAGGGAATCTAGGAGCGCTATTTGAAGATAGCTCGCCCCCTTCCTAAAGAGGGTGTACGATCAGGTGCCTAACCCAAAGGTCGTGGTGGTGATCGGATCTTGCGGGATTTCAGGGGGCGTCTACACCTACGATGACGGCCGGCCAAACTATGCTTTGGCTGGACCGGTTGACCAGATAATCCCGGTCGATGTTTACGTCCCCGGGTGCCCCCTAAACCTGAGGCCATCATTCAAGGCGTCACGCTCGCCCTTCAGGAGCTAATTGAGAAATAAATCTTTAAGGAAGCAGTCGCGGTGAGGGGTCACGTCCATTATGGAGTTGATGTATCCGTTTTCCCCCTCGAAGTAGTCAGTGATAGCCTTGAGCGCGTCGGCGGCCCTAAGGCAAAATTCTTGGTTCGGCTGAAGTATATAAGGAGTTAAGAAGTCTGATTACTGAGGCTCGTGGAAGTGGGTTTGAAAAATATGAGTCATATAAGAGGTTAATTAGCGCTATAGATGAGCTGGCCTTAGCGCTACATAGAATGCTATATTTGAATGAAAAACTTGATCCAGAGTCCGAGAAAATAGTAACGGAAGCCTTGAAGCCTCCCGTAACTTGACGCTCACACGCGTTCCTCAATAGGAGCGGTATGAGAGAAGAAGACTATACCGTTTAGTCCCTCCACTTAAAAACTAATCCCTTGAAGTCATCGTCCTATAGACCTCAGCGCCGACTTTCAAATCAAGTTTCTTAACTACGCTTTTATTATATTGTGGTTTGCCGCTCTTCTGAGTCTATTCATCACCGCGAGTCCCAAGCCTTGAGGAGTTATTCCCTCTGCGATGATTATATCGACTTTTTCTTTGTCAAACTCCCTGAGAAGCCTGAAGAGATTTTTGGCGATGGTCGCCGTGTCGTTTCGGCTTCCAAGAGACTTGACAACGTATGCGTTATAGTTTGATCGGTTTTCGTCCGTGGCCAATATGCCAACTTTCCTTCCTTTAGCCATATGCAAAGCGGTGAGTTCTTGAATCCTTCTTGTAACCTTTCCAGATTCTCCTTCAACCACAACCATTTCGGCGTCTGGAGCATAGTGCCTATGCTTCATCCCAGGCGAACGCGCCTTAACCACGCGTACCTTCCTGTTCGCAACAACGATGGGATGCAGTTCAACTTTGCCTAAAACGCTTTTCAATTTTTCATAGGGCGTTCCACCAGGCCTCAAAATCTTAGGAACGGGAACAGTCATGTCAATAACTGTTGATTCCACACCGATTTTCGTGGGCCCAGCGTCCAATATGAGGTCAATTCTTCCCGCGAGGTCATTTATGACGTGTTCAGCCGTTGTGGGGCTGGGCTTTCCAAAGAGGTTTGCGCTAGGGGCCGCAATCGGAGTCATCGATTCGCTGATCAAAGCAAGGGCAACCTTATTGCTAGGCATTCTAATGCCAATTGTATCCAAGCCCACAACGGTTATGGCTGGCACCACCTCAGATCGTTTTAGTACAAGTGTTAATGGTCCTGGCCAAAATTCGGCCATCAATCTCTCAGCCCCCTCAGGAACATCGCTTGCCAATCTGTATACGTCCCTTTTGTTGGCGACGTGCACTATTATGGGATCATCCATAGGACGCTCCTTCGCGGCAAATATTTTCGCAACGGCCTCTGAATTTAAGGCATCGGCGCCGAGGCCATACACCGTTTCTGTTGGAAAGGCCACCGTGCCCCCCCTTCTAATTACGGTGGCGGCGATTCTTATTTTGTCCATTTCAGGCCTCTTAGCATCCACTTTCAAAACCACTGTTCCTTTTACTTCCTCTCCCAGCTTTTTCGACTTGATGGTCTCACTTAAGCTGGGGTTGCTTTGCATGCCTTCCTTAACGAAGTTCTTCATGGGGGTCAACAATTATCTTTCTATTGCCTATTCTTATGCGTTTACAATATGGCAGGCAGCTGAATTGATTATGGTGGCTCTATTCATGTGGCTTTAAGCAATTCTGTTACTCATGTGATCAGATACATCAGCAACCTCTGCATATTTGTGAGGGAGCTTCTATAGCATTTTTGGCGTCGCTAGCAGTCCCTGCCCTCCTTTTTCCTCACTCTAAACCACTTTCATCGCAAAAGACTCACTAATATCGTTACGATTACTCCGCCTAAGATGAACCACACGCGATAGTCAAGGCTTTTATAGAGTTGCTTAAGCCAAGCTACGTCATTTTTGAGCGACGCTATGTCACTCTCAATCTTAGCAAGCCTCTCGCTAACAGGATCTTCCTTCCTTTCGGCCATTCTTATACCACTACGAGACGGTTTCTTCTTAGCAGTCGGTATATCTGTCTTCGAATCCTGCTCTCCTTTAACTCCTTTCTTAGAAGGAACTCAATGAGTTGCTTAACCGTTATTCCATGCCTTACGGCATATGTCCTAGCCTCTCTCCACAATTCATCCACTCGGAAGCTCGTTACCAAGCCCTTAACCACCTTTTACCCCCATGTAGTATTGGATGAGTACTATTTAAAACGTTTAAGAGTCGGCTCTTTTAACTTTTCGGGACTTAACCTTAAGTATCTCTACGTCCCCTTTTGAAAGAAAATCTACGTCCAATCTCCTCCCTAAACCTCTGCTCCAATTTATTGGGTAAATCAACTTTTATCGAGCCCATATGAACCACTATCATGAGAATTAAGAACTAAAGAACTTAAATACGTTTGTTCCTAACAAGCTGTGGATAAGCATACCGAGTGTCACCTGAAAAATGGCGTACAAAGGATCGCTAACTTAACTGAAATAGTGCATCAGTAACTATGAGGAAGTTGTGATGGGCCTCGGGATATTGCATAAAGAGGTTACAAGCGCATTACTATCACAATTAAACCAATAAATCCGCCGACGTAACAAGTATCGAATTTTCTTGAACGCCCTGCAATAAAAGACTCGTTCTCAGTCTAACTCACCTTAAACTTAGGTGCTGTTGTAGGCAGAGGTTGGGTTTAAACCTTTAAAATAAGCATGATTTATTAATGGTGATTAATGTAACGCATGTACATATGTAATGCGTGGTGAGAAGCTGGCTTTAATAAGTGTAAGGGTACCGGATGAGTTGAAAAGAATGATGGACCAGTTCCCGGATTTAAACTGGTCGGAGATCATAAGACAGTCCATTGAGGCGAGAGTTACGCTTGAGTTAGCAAGGCGGAGAATTAAAAATAGGGCTAGGATGCTTGAAGCCATGACGAGACAGGATGAGCTAGCAGAGAGGTTAGCTTCAAAATTCAAAGGTACGTGGAGTGGCGTCGAGGTGATTCGATATTGGAGGGAGCACAGGTACTCGTCCTCGACGCATCGGTAGCTGTCAAATGGTACGTCATCGAGGATCAACGGGATAAGGCGCTTAAATTAAGGCAAGACTACATGGATGGAAAGATCGACTTAGTGACGCCAAGCTTAATCCTTTATGAGGTAGGTAACGCTATTCGCTACCATCCAGGTGCCATGGGAAGTGACGTAGAAGAAGCCATTAAAGGACTTAGGGAGATGGAAATCGCAATCCAAGATCTGACCGATGCGGTAATCAAGGTTGCTGCTAATATAGCGTTCATAGAGGATGTGACATTCCATGATGCTACGTACCTTGCAATTGCTGAGAGCCTAAACACGAAATTGATAACAGCTGATGAGAAGTTATACGAACAAATTAAAGAAAGAAGAGGGCGTATCCTACTTCTTAAAAACTATCAATAACCTCCAATCACCCGATTCTGGAGAATCTTAGGGGACTTGCGCGGTTCTTCAGGCGGCCTAAAGTCTAGGGGGTTCTGATAACTCTTAGTACTTGAGCCACCTTCCCATCTTTTGCTACCCGCCTTGTTTGAGGGTCGGTTCACAGCTACATTTGAGGGCTATTATGGGCGAACCATACCCATTCATCTTCACGTGTGGACTCCTCTGCGAATCCCTTCAGATGTCATTTATCCACGCTTTTCACCCGAAGTTCACGAGCCATTCAGCTTTTCTTCACAGCTGCATATCGGCGGAGAAAGGATGCGTTAAAATCATATTTAAACTTTAAATCCATAAGGGTTAGCAGAAACCGTCTATGGATAGACCCTTCTGCGTACAAGTCGTGGAAATGCTATGGCGTCCCTTATGTGCTTTAGTTTGCAGACCCACATGACCATCCTCTCAATGCCTAGGCCGAAGCCAGCATGGGGCACGGAGCCATACCTTCTTAAGTCTATGTACCATTGATAGTCCTCAGGATTCAGTCCCTCCTCCCTTATCCTTGCTAACAGTTCATCGAGGTCATGTATTCTTTGACCTCCACCAATGATCTCGCCGTATCCCTCAGGCGCTAATAGGTCGGCCGATAAGGTTACTCGGGGCCTCTTCGGGTCCGGCATGTGGTAAAACGCCTTAACACCCTTTGGAAAATGCGTAACAAAGAAGGGTTGGTCAAACCTCATCGCCAAAACTTTTTCCTGTTCCCAGCCCAGGTCGTCTCCCCACATCATCCCCATCCCGTTTTTCTGAAGGGTCTGTATAACCTCATCATAGGTTATCTTTTTGAATGGAGGCTGAGTGCTGAGCAGGTCCTTTGGATTCCTACCAAGCGTTGTCAATTCGTCATATGCTTCCTTGGCTAATGTGTGGCAAATGTGGGTGATCAGCTCCTCCTGAACCTTCATTATCCCCTCTAGGTCGCAGAACGGCGCTTCCACCTCCAGATGCCAATACTCCGTCAAGTGCCTCCTCGTCCTAGACTTCTCAGCCCTGAAGGAGGGAGCTACCGTATAGATTTTCCCTAAGCTGGCGATAACCGCCTCAGCGTACAATTGCCAACTCTGTGTCAAGTAGACGTTCTTACCGAAATAATCAACCGGGAAAAGGGTTGATCCCCCTTCGCAAGCGGCAGCCGTGAGAATCGGGACGTGCACTTCTGTGTAGCCTTGTTCTTCCAGCCATCCCCTTGCAACTTTAAGCAATTTTGTTCTAACCCGGAGGATGGTCTGCATTTTTTTGCTTCTGATCCATAGATGACGATGGGCGAGCAGGAAGTCTGGACTATGATACTTCTTGGCTATGGGGAAGCCTCCAGCCGCCTCGTGAACAACCTCAATATCCTCCACCAAGAGCTCGTAGCTCCCCGGAGCACGAGGGTCCTCTCTCACCATGCCTGCAATCTTCACAACCGACTCGATTGGCAACTTATTTATCCTCTCGTAGGCTTCCGGGTCTAGCGTATCCTTCTTCAGAACGCACTGAATCATCCCTGTGCCGTCCCTCACTATGAGGAAGAGGATGCCACCGCTAGATCTCTTGTTATAGAGCCACCCGCGGATGGACCGTTTACCTCCCTCCCCCGCCAGTATCCTGGAAACTTCCGTACAGTCCTCCACCATCCCAGCCTCCAAAAACGGTCAAGATGGTCCCCATGGTTTCCTCTAAACCTTTTAGCACTCAAACCTAAATACTTACTTATGCACACTTAAATAATCAAACCTAATATCAAACGGTTACCTAAGAGGGTGGGCTGAAAGGGTGGTGAAAATTTGTTTGATCTTTTACAGCGCGCTATAAGGAAGGGAGAGAAGTTAGGGGTCGGATTTGTAGAGGCGCGATATGACGACTTTTCGATCAGGGAAATCCAAACAGAGATGGAAGAAGTAAGAGATGTGAAGACCATGCGTCGAGTTGGAATCGGCGTCAACGTATATTATAAGGGGGCATCTGGGTATTCCTTCGCAACAAAGTTATCGAAAAAGGCTGTAGAAGAAGCAACAGAAAGAGCCTTCAACATAGCTAAAGCCTCATCGATGACAGCAAAAATCAAGAGAGACCCCGGACAAGCCAAATCCTATGAGGAAAAGGGGCTGAAACTAGCCGTTAAGAAACACCCACAAGACTTTTCGCTTTCATTTAAGAAAGACATGGCTCTCAGAACTGTTAAAGCCGCAAAGGAGCATGGGAAAAACGTATCTTCAATAACGTGCAGGTATGGTGAGCTCTCCGGCGAAAAGTACTTCACAAACAGCGAAGGGACTCAAATCTCTTGGTCGCCTCTAGTGGTCGACCTGAGGATTCAAGTTGTCTCAAAACTTGGAGACCTCTTAGTCGATGGAAGAGATGGCATGGGGGGAAGCTGCGGACTCGAACTATTTGAAACCAGCGAATATTCACCCGAAAAGATAGGTGAAAACGCTGGAAAATGGGCTGCAGAAAAATTGGAAGCAAAACCTGCACCGCCGGGAAAACACCGTGCTCTATGCGAAAACCGATTGGTTGGAGTGCTCGCCCACGAGAGTTTCGGCCATCTGACGGAGAGCGACTTCGTGGTTTCAGGTATGTCTCCCCTTGCTGGGAAAATAGGTCAACAACTGGGGTCAGAGCATGCAACAATAATCGACGAAGGTACCCCAGATATGGGCCGATACTATGGTTTCTGGTTACCATTTGATGATGAAGGAATGAAAACAACCAAAGCAACGGTGGTTGAAAGAGGCAAATTAGTTGGATATCTAAATAGCAGAGACACGGCAACAGCCATGAAAGGGGTCCTTACGGGGAATGCCAGAGCCGTGAACTGCAACTTCCCACCCATAGTGAGAATGAAAAACACCTACTTTTCTCCAGGTGACCTCACCTTGGGAGAAGCCATGGAGCTCCTCGACACAGGCATATACGCCATAGGCACCGCAGGAGGACAAGCAAACATGGATGGCACCTTCATGTTCAAAGCCTCCAGAGGATACTACATCGAAAAGGGAGAGAGAAAGCATCCCCTACGTGAGGTTACACTTACAGGCTCGATACTCGACTTTCTCAAAAACATAGAAGGTGCAACCAAGGAACTTTTCCTTTTGAGCAGTTATTTTGGGGGATGTGGAAAAGGCGAGCAATATCCTTTGCCTGTGGGTTTTGGAGGCCCGCACTTGCTGGTTCGCGAAGTTCAATTCGGAGGTGAGAAATGATGACGATTGACTTAGATAGACTTGCAGAGGAAATGCCCTCACTTGCGGACTCTGGCGTCAAGAGGGCAAAAGCAAAAGGAGCTGAGGAATCTGAGGTTTTCATCTCAAACGTTGACACGCTATCCATTGCCATAAGAACAGGCATTATTGAGGCAAGACAAGGAGCATCACTTGGCATAGGAATACGGGTTGTGGTTGATGGAAAAGTGGGGTTCGCGGCCATAAGCGGAATGGATGAAGCACTGGTCAACCGCACGATACAAGAAGCCATAGATGTGGCAAAGATTCGACCCTTGGACCCAAAGTTCAGCCATCTCGCAGATCCGATTTCAATTCCTTCAAGGGATGGCATAATAGACAACAATGTTCTTGAGTTCTCTGACGCAGACGCGCTAAAAGAGGTGGAGGCACTTTCGAATTCAGCATTTGAATATGACAAACGCATAAAATCGGTATATGGCGGCGTGGTTGTGCAGAAAGGAGCATTTGCGGTGGCCAACTCAAGAGGAGTAAACACCTATTCGAAAGGGGCGCTTATGAGAGGGGGCGTCTACCTAACCGCCGTTGAACAAGGAAAGCAGAAAACTGGCTCAGAATCCATTGATTCAAGAAAACTCGTGGACTTTACTGGTGTTGCCTCAAAGGCCGCAGAACGGGCCCTGAAGATGCTAAAGGCAAAGCCATTGGGCAAATCTTTTAGAACCACCACCATTTGGGAGAACATAGCCATAAGTGGACTAATAAAGCACATGCTGAACGCAGCAGCGAGCGCCAGAAATGTGCAGGAAGGAAAAAGCTTCTTCAAGGGAAAGCTCAATGAAAAAGTTGCAAGCAGCGCAATGACTCTTATTGACGATGGACAGTTGCCAGAGGGATTGTTGACTTTTAAAACGGATACGGAAGGCGTTCCTTCTCAAGGCACCACTCTGATCGAAAAAGGCGTTCTGAAAGGCTACATCTACGACAGTTACTCGGCTATTCAAGAAAACAGACAAAGCACAGGAAACGCAGGCAGACCATGGCCCGAGCCATTCCTAGCCACACCAAATGTATTTACCACAAATCTGGTCGTTAAGCCTGGAGAGAAAGACCTGAACGGATTAATCGCCGAAGTCGATGAAGGCGTGTTAATAACCGGCTTTGTCATGGGGGTGCTTCACGCAAACGCAACCACCGGAGAGTTCAGCGTAGTAGCTCCTAATGCATTCATAATAAAGAGTGGGGGCATCGAACATCCATTAGAGCCCATAACAATCGCTGGAAACTTTTTCCACTCATTGCAAAACATAACGAAAGTTGGCTCTGACCCCAAAATCACCAGCGTAGGTAAAATTCCTAGTTTAATCATTGAGGACCTAACAGTGTCAGGATAGCAGGGTATGTGCGATCCTTTATAAGCACAAAGACGACGACGCAGATTGATTCTGAATGAATAATCTTTACTGCTTCTTTACGTAGGAGAGCATTTCAAAATGCGTGAAGGGTGCTAAAAACCTTGACATAGTAGTGCGTGAGTTCGGGGTTAAGATACGCCTCGAAAACCTTAAGGCATGCATACATCCAGACAGGTCTTGCTACTTAATTTTCATAGCTTCCGCGTTTCTTTTTACTTCGCCTAAGGATCCTGCTTCATAGAGGTTTGATGGAGGGCGTTGGCTATGGAAAACAGTTTAATTATTTCTGGGTCCTTAAGGTCGTCCGCTAGTGTCGGGCTTGTTTGTTTCATGTGGGTTGGTAAGACTTAAATGTAGGAAAATGTAGATAAATTGGGGAATTGCGGAATCCCCCGTCCGAGAATTGTTCAGGGTTAAGGTCAGCGCCAAGGGTCGGGTGGTTATCCCTAAGACAATCAGGAAGTCCTACCACTTAAACGAAGGCACAGAAATACTGTTTGTTCCCGTGGAGGAGGGTGTTTTGATAAAGCTTGTGGAAAAGGCTTTAGGATTGAGGGGCTTACTCACAGAGCTTAAGGTTGACCCGCTGGAATGTGAAGCCATTCTGGCTGAGGCAAAGAGAAGCCTCACGAAAGTGGTTGAATGAAGATACACGTGTCAGACGCTGTAGCCTTTCTCTACTTTCTCCTAAACAAGCTTCCCCGTAGGGCAGACGAAGTGTTTAGGCAGGCTGAAAACGGAGAGGCAAATATTTACCTGCCCACTATCGTTGCAGCTGAGCTCTACTACCTTTTCGAGAGGAAAGGATGGTCTAAATATTGGACTAAGCTTAAGAACGCCATGTCAAGTGTAGCAACGTTCAGGTGCTATCCCTTTAACGAGCAGGTGCTAGACCTTTTTAGGCATACCAAAGCCAGAGAGATTCACGACAAAATAATAGTTTCAACAACCAAAGTTGTGAAGGCAAACGCCCTCATAACAAAGGACGAAGCCCTAAAGAAACTGGAAGAAGTAAATACCATTTGGCTATAAATTAGGTTCAAGGGCATGGACGACGCTGTGTTAAAAGACATTAAGGAGGAGAAACCGTTATACTCGGTGTTTGGCTTGAGAAATTAGAAATTTAGACGTTTTTCTGCGTGCCTTTCTACTAAATTCAACGCCCTTTGTCAGTTCTGCAAGTTTCTCTTCAGGCTTATCTGGCAATATAATCCTCCTTCTTCTCTTTTGTTAGGGTCTCTAATAAAGTTCGACAACCTCTTCATACAGTTATAAGCTCGCTAAGTGTATCTCCCTGAGTATGACAATCAGGCAATGCGGGCACAAAAGCCACATACCGACCAGTCTCATCCTCAGTAATGACCACATTAAACTCATACATATGAATCCTCTAACCATGAAACTCTACAGGGTTGATATAAGACTTTGATATGTCCCTCAAGATATCGACTGAACCACTCTGCCGCCAACGCCAAAATATTCCATAAAAAAGGAAGTTGCGGTAGGACAAATGCACAGTCTCCACATCGTTAGGAGATGTTTACAGAAAGACATGTATAGCTCAGGAAGCTGACAAAGCATTAATTTGATGTGAAACGGTTTTAGTTACCACCACTTCACCGAAAACGACATATTTTTTATACGCTTTACTCATATAAACCAGGATGAACCTAAAGCGTCTTGAGCTCACGCTCACCACAAAATGCAATTCCCAGTGCATTCACTGTCAAGCCGATGCTTCCCCATTAAGAAACGACGTCATGGAGGTCAAAGATGCGTATGATTACTTAACCGAGGCAACGGCTGTCTCAAACATAGAGTCATTCATGATATTCGGCGGGGAGCCAATGCTTTATTCAAAACGCGCAATAGCCCTCATCAAAAAAGCCCATCAGCTGCAGATTCCAAAGATCGAGATGATAACAAATGGGGTTTGGGGCAAAAATAAGGCAATAGCTGAAAAGCTAGCAAAAAAACTGAAAGTGGCAGGACTTAACAGCGCAAGCATAAGCGTGGACGTTTTTCATCTTCAATATATCCCGCTCGAGTATCCGAGAAATGCTGCATTGGCCTTGCTAGAGGCAGGCATAGAGGATGTGTCATGGAATGTTGCAGTCATCGAGTCCATAAACGCTACTAATGAGTTCGACAAGAAAACTAAACAGATCCTGGAAACGCTACAGCCCATAGGACTGGATTACGGTGAAGTCAAAATCGTGCCAGTCGGACGAGCGACACAAAATCTACGTCGATATTTTCAACCAACCCCACTATATGGTTCATGTGAGGGGGATCCGGTGATAGAAAATACCCTAACAAACCCAGGAGTCGTATGCATTGAACCTTCAGGCTCAGTCCATATTTGTTGGGACCTAATCATTGGAAATGCAAAAAACAAACCACTAAGCCAGATAATAACCGAGTATGATTGGCGAAGAAATCAAATAATCAGAACCTTGGTGGAAGAGGGCCCAACAGGACTGCCGAGACTGCTTAGAGCACGCAGCCATCGATTTGAAGAAGACCAGTACGTCAACAAATGTCACCTATGCATGGAAATCAGAAAAACTCTCAAGCTTTATCATCTGAACGCATATTCCTGAAGGCATTTATGAACTTGTATGAATATACTCCCTCATCCCATGGGGATGTTGAAAACCTAACATAATCTTTAGAATTGAAAGAGGTATAAATAGTTCCATCAGTTAGCGCCTAATCACGTTAAGTGATGAGAATAATCCTTTTAAGTGTAATTGTGATGCGTCAACCGATTGAAATATAAGCGAGGCCGGGAGAGCAAAATAAAGAGCGTGTGATGGCTGAAAAGAAACGTGAGGAAGCTGGCTATAGGATGGAAGGGATTGCCTTCGGATTAGCGGATGGGATCATTTGTTTTATTGGCCTAACTATAGGGGTTGCTGAAGCCACCTCCAACCCGATTTTGGTCATAATCTCGGGCATTATTGGAGGGTTGGCCGATGCCTTTGGAAATTCCATCGGATTCTTCATCTCTCAGTCAACAAAGAGGGGCGTTCAAATCCATGAAGTAGAGGAGCATGGGGTAAAAACCAGAATCCATTCTCAAAGGGAGGTCTTGATGAGTGGGTTATTTTCATTTTTTTCCACAATTCTGGTTTTGATCATTTTGCTTTCCCCATTCTTATTTTTAAGCAATATCAATG
>LIHJ01000002.1 GCA_001399805.1 Candidatus Bathyarchaeota archaeon BA1 | reverse complement strand
CTGTCAACTAAGTATTTGGGCGGGATGGGGTTTGGGGATGGGAGATAGATGGCTTTCCTGAAGGCGAGTCCCATCTCATACTCCTTTGGAACATTCACTGGGCATGCCTTTTCACAGTCGCCGCAAGCCGTACATTTGTCCTCGTCCACGCATCTCGCCTTCCTCAGCACCCTAGCCTTGAAGTTGCCTATGGACCCATTCACTTCCTTGATTTCAGAGTATGGAAGAATCCTTATGTTCGGATGCCTCACAACCTCTTGAAGCAAGATTTTCATTAATTCCTCTGCATTTTCCAACGTTGGAGAAACCTTGCCGAGCAGCGATGCATGACCGCCAAGACGGGATTTCCGCTCAACTAAGTAAACGTTGAACCCAATCCTAGCCAAGTCGAGGGATGCTTGAAGCCCAGCAACGCCTCCGCCGATCACCAACGCTGAACGTATGCCCATCTTCCACCCTCCAACCCTCATGGAGCAATTTAAGAAAACATCTCATGCCTTATAATAATACTTACCATGGGTGCCTGCCGAAATGAGTATAGTCGATTTAACGAATTCCAAGAAGCCAGATTCAGGTCTTCGTCTCAGGGTGTTTAAGCAAGATAGGTAAGCATGTAGATTGTTCTCCTCAAATTTACGATCTGCTCTTTTTCTAACCCATTCCCAAAGATGAGGCTATTTATGATTTATGCGGAGTTAAATAAGTTAATGGCAGAGGGATGTTATGAGCGCATCGGGAAGCCCGTAAGGACTTGGAGCATCATTTTGAGGACATTGTTAAAGTAACGAAGAAAGGGGATGAACACTTAAGTATTAGAAAATTTTTGTTTAGTGGAGTTCAATTAACGCCTCATTGTGATGGAGGAAAAGGTACGCCTTGGCGTCCAAAATGTGGAGGAGGCATCGCTATCCCAAGAAAAACATGGAGGAAGGCGGGTACAGAGGGTAACCGACACCCATCCTCGGGATACTTAAGCTCGCGACAAGCGACGAGGCTAAAGGGGAAACGATCAACGTAGGAAATCCCTCTGAAACAAAAATAATAGCATGCTTAGTCAAAAAGTTAACGAATAGCGACTCTGAGATAGCCTTCTACCCCTTAGCTGAAGACGGCCCCAAGAAGGCAAGCCCCGACATCACTAAAGCTAAGCTCCTGCTCAACTGGAAACCCGAGGTCCAGGCTTGCCCTCCTTCCACAAACCCAGGGCCTTCAGCTTCTCCGTAAACCTTTTCATCTGCTCACTCGACAACACAACCTCGCCGCAGTTAGGACACCTAAGAACATCATGGATAACAATAACACCATTATCATCGTCAAGGTACGCGTCTTTACCATCCTTCATCTCAAAATCGCAGTTAGGACACTTGACCATGACCTCCACCTCTATAACCTGTTAATCTCTTCCTCAACTCTTTAATTTTTTCCTGCTCATGGTTTTATGCAGGGACAACACAAGAATGTAGTCGGAGTATTCAGCGAACCTAACAGTGAATACGGCGCCTTTGCGAAGGAACTCCACATTATACACATTCTCTTTGATCCTGACCCACTCCTCAGCCCTAATTCTATCCTCTAAAACCTCTATTGGAAATCTATAGAAAACAACGTGATCCCTAGCAGTCTTACTATAAAACACAGGCTTCATGCTTCGAACAGTTCATCACCTCTCCTCAAGACAACTCGCAACCCAAAGCGAGCCAAGCACCAACTCGACGAAATTACAATTTTCTTAATCACCTAATTCCATTTCTATTAAAAGAGATTTATAATTAATAGCATCCAAAGCCAAAAGCAATACTCAAGACTAGTAAACCCCTATGCCTAACAATCTTCAAACACCGCACCTACCATACAAGTGTTGCTACCCCCTTAACTGGGGGTACTTTAATTTTGATTGGTATTTTTATGATGGATATGAAAAAGTGGGGGTAATAAGCAAATCTGCTGTATTCAACTTTGAAACTTATGTTTAATTTGTTTAATGCCTATAAGGAGGGTGATTCATGAACGAAAAACATAATGCCTATAAGGTTAGGGTGATTCATTCATTAACCCTATGACCATCACAGACCTTATGACCTCAAAAAAAACCGATGCGGGTCTCAGGCTTAAAGTGTTAGGCAAGATAGGTGACCATAAGCCCTACCAATGCTACCTTTGCGTGCGCTGTACTTCAGGTTGCCCGTCTATGAAGATGCTGGAGATCAAGCCTCACGAGATTGTCAGCCTGGTCAAGCTCGGATTTATTGAGGAGGCGATCAACTCAGGCATCATATGGATCTGCGCCATGTGTCTAAAGTGTAAGGAACGATGTCCACAAGAGGTGGCACCTGTCGACCTGATTCTTGCGCTAAGAAACTTAGCCGTGGAGCTGGAGGCTAAAATCCCAGAGGGGCATCTCAGAAATGCGACCACGATCCTCGAAACCGGATTCATTCTGAGACCGCAGGAAGCCATCACCCGCAGGCTGGAGAAGCTGGATCGCGACAAGCTGGGGTTGCCCAAGCTTCCCAAGCCGAGCGAGGAATTCAAAGCCACGCTTCTAAAGGCGTTAGAAACTTTTTAGAGGTTGGTTAGATTGAGGATGGCGGTGTACTGGGGCTGCGTGATTCCGCACACACAGTATGCGTATGAGATGTCTGTGAGGGAGGTTTTGCCGAGGCTTGGGGTGGAGCTGGTGGATTTGGACAATGTTTCATGTTGTGGCCTCCCCCTAAGAAATATCAACACGTATGCCTCCCTTTATCTGGCAACAAGAAACCTGGCCATCGTAGAGAAGACAGGCCTGAAGGATATGCTTGTTTGTTGCACCGGATGTCATCTTTCCTTTTCCGAAGCCGTGCACTATCTAAGCGAAAATGACAAGCTGCGGGAGAAGATANCATTAAGGGATTGGCTAACCTCGGTTTGCTCCTTATGACCATCCCGGAGGAGCATGGCGGTGCTGGAGCGGATTGGGTCACAGCCTGTATAGCGGCTGAGGAGTTGGGCTACTTTGACATCAGCATTGCGATTCCGGTGTTTTTCTTGGTGGAATCTTCTTGGGGCTTTGTTGTTGATCGATATTGCACAGAACAAGTCCGAGAGGAGGTGATCCGCCCAGCCACACGAGGTGATGCCTTCATAGGCATAGCGACAACCGAGGCTGGTGGGGGCTCTGACGTTGCCGCATTTAAATCGATAGCGAGAAAAGAGGGGAATCAGTGGGTTATTGATGGAGAGAAGATGTATATCAGCGGAACAGAAGAGGCTTTAAAGCTGGGGGGTGGTTACTTCATTCTTGCTAGAACCGCGCCAGCGCCGCCGGAAGCCCCGCATAGAGGGATGACTGGCTTCTATCTTCCCATAAGGGCTCCGGGTGTCGAGGTAACCAAACGTTTTGATGACATGGGTAGAATGGGGATATCCACCGGCGGTTTCGTCATGAAAAATGTTCGATTGCCGGAGCAATACGTCATTGGAGAGGTGGACAAAGGATTTTACACCACCATGGAAGGCTTTGATGGCGCCAGACTCTTGATAGGAGCTGTTTCTGTTGGGGCTGCTCAACGCGCCCTTGAAGTTGGAATGGATTATATCAAGGAGCGGAGGGCCTTTGGGCTTCCCATAGGCAAGTTTGAGGGAATCCAGTTTGAGTTGGCAGATGACTGGGCGGAATTGGAAGCATTACGTTCATTGGTTTATAGAACGGCTTGGATGATGGACGAGAAATACAAGACAAAGCGTTTCACGTCACTAGAGGTTACAAAATATATATCAGCATGCAAGTTAAAGTGTCCACACTTTGCACTAAAGGCTTTTGAGCACGCCATGATATGGATGGGAGCCTACGGATACACCAAGGAGTGCCCATTAGAAATGGGATGGAGGGGGATAATGTCCTATTGTATTGGAGCTGAAGGAGCCACCAACATTCAGAGGATCATCATCGGTAGGGAACTGCTCGGAAAAGAGTATATCCCTTACAAATAACTCCCTTTC
This sequence comes from Candidatus Bathyarchaeota archaeon BA1, assembly GCA_001399805.1. The sequence continues at coordinate 7,020 of LIHJ01000002.1, read as the reverse complement.
CTCTTTGAACAGCATTGATATTTTAAGGCTTGCATATATAGCGCTAAGAATATAAATCATCCCTCAGCATTTTAGGTTGGAGCGGGTGGTTGAGCGTGGGCTATACGTATGTGGATCTGGTTGACAGAGTAGGGTTTCAAGGAACGTTAGAGCCTTAGTGGACATAGGGTCGGCTTATGTTGTGATGGATTCTAAGACTATATCTGAGGCTGGGTTTCATGAAGCACCCTTCGAGGTAGAGTTGACGCTTGCGGATAAGAGGAAGTTGAAAGCAAAGCTCTATTTGGCTGAGGTTTATGCTGAGGGTAGAAGAGGGCCTGTTTTCGTGGCGGAGCTGGATGTTCCTACACCCACATTGGGAGCTATGCTCTAGAAGCTCTAGGTCTCAAGCCAAACCCTGTTACTGGCAAGTTGGAGGTTGTGGGACCTGAGGGCGGATACCTGCTCTAACCGTGAAAAAGAAGGATGAAAGTTTCTTATTTTATGGCGTAATTAACTAGTTACTATTGTTATCCTTGCATGAGTGTTTTTAGTTGTTGGATTTCGTTGGCTAGGGCGGGATAGAGATGGTCAAGAAGCAGTCGACCTTAAAGCTAAGCCGAAGAATCGGGCAAGCTTTTCGTTAATTAGGTTCTCGTATTGAGGATATTTTTCTTTTAGGAATGTTATGAGACGGTTTTTGTCTTGGACCATTTCCCTGAATTGTTCTGTGTCGATGTCTAATTGTCTTGTGCATTTGTCTCTCACCGTTGATTCGTGGACACCATGTCGTTTAGCCACATTTTTGAAAGCTTCGTTAAGTCTTTCTCCCTTGAATACTAATTCGGCAACTTCAAGAACTTGTATTAATTTTTGTGGTCTTTTTCAGGCAGTATTATCGGACGTATCTCGATTCTCTTTTCAAAAAGGGGCTGGAATTCATGTATGTGGACACCTATGCCTATGTTTTCTCTTTGTAGGTTTTGAATTCTACTGTTTATGTTGGGAACGGTAGCTTTTTATAAATGTATTCGAGTTCTGGCGTTTTTGGTCAATTATTATTGCGATGGTTGGTTGTATGTCTATTAGGTCGGTTAGTATTCTGTGCAAACCTTCGTTTTTTGGGTTTGCATAGTGGCAGTTCTGATAGGGTCCTGTCGGATTGTTCTATACATATCTACAGTGTGTCTATGATTTTCTTTCGAGTTCCTGCCTCTTCGAAGGCTATACTGAATCTTGTTATTTGTGAGATTATGTGCTCTGTTGAGGAACCTATGCCTTACCGTCAATGATTTTCGCGAACCTTAGAAACAACCCATACATCGCTCCTTTTGATAGCCATCGATTCATCAACGAGTATAGTAAGAGATTGTACTTTCCCTCCTCGTGCAGTTTCGATCTCTTCTGATCTCTGTTTGTGTGCTTTGAAGGTAGTCACTGAGGGCTGTCTACTTTTTGCCCGCTTTTGGCTGAACTTTCATCCATAAATCGATCATGGGAGGATTTTGGAGTGCTATCAAAGTAAACAAGTTGTCTACAAGTGTTCTAAGTTGTAGTTGTGTGACTTTGTGTACAACCAAATTTCATCTTCGAAGGTTTCGTCAATGGAAGAAGAAACTTCTTTGATTTTAGTTGCGAAATGCATATAAAATCGTTGAGGCTCAGAGTCCCGCTCCTATTTCTTTTTTGAACGTTTTCTTTGGTCAGTCAACTCGCCTATATTTACAAATCGGGAACATTAAAAATGCGTGAAAGCATCGATTGAGGTTGAGGCTGTTGATGAGCGATGTTGGTGGTGGTAATGCCGGACCCATCTCTGCCACTGAAAGAATAGCCGAAAGTTTTAGCCTAAAAGGGTTGCTGATAACAATAGGAGCGCATGGAGAACTAGCCTTCCGTAATCGGCTCAAAGTGTTCGATGTCTGTGATTTTGCCCTCGCGTTTCTCTTTCCATAGGGCTTGGACGCGCATGCCAATCCTAACTTCTTTGCAGGCTTTCTCTATGTCCGAGAGGTCTATGCCGCCTAAGAAGTGGAAGAAGCAGGTGTCCGCCTTGTCAAGTTGGATCATCCCGATTAGGTAGGGTGGGTTCTTTGGCTGTCCCGTGAATGAGTAGTTTATGAGGGTGAATGACTTCAATGTTCCCTTGTCACTTACCTCAACCCACTCTGTGGTGTCAACAAAGCATCTTGGGCAGAACCCCCTGGCTGGCACCAAAACGCGTCTGCACTTTGGACACAATGTCCCCATGATTTTCTTATCTTTAATGGTTTTGAGGAATCTAACACCCACGGGGCCGGCCGTCCACCTGTAGGGCAATGATATAGTTTCACGTATTATACCCGGTTCCTCTTCACCCATCTACATCACCTCCCATTTAAGGCGATTTTCCTAATATCATAATACCATTAAGTTGGTTTAATCCGCCCATGCCTGAGGCGAAGGCTGTTTCAACATTAGCTATTTGATGCTTACCAGCTTTGCCCATGGTTTGTAAAGCAGCCTCAGCGACGCGTATAAGGGCTGTGGCCCCGATGGGGTTCGTGCATAGAACACCGCCGGAGGGGTCGCAGGGCAATTCCCCATCCCTCATCACGGTCCCCTCTTCCACGAGTTTATAAGCTTCCCCTTTTCCACAGAAGCCGAAGCACTCATAGTATATGAGTTCTTGGTAGGTGAAGGGGTTGTACACTTCCGCGACGTCGAGCTGTTTTAAGGGTTTTTCAATCCCAGCCATTTTATACGCCCTCCTTGCAGCTGTTATGGCAGACTCCCATTGCACTTTGTCGCTATCGCCCATCCAATACTCGTCCCCGGCATAGCCGACGCCTTTGACCCAGGCTGGATTGTCAGTTATCCTTTTAGCTTTATCCTCCGAGGCAAAGATCATGGCACAGGCGCCATCCGATATGGGGCAGACATCCAGAAATCTGATGGGGTAGGCTATTATTCGCGATCTTAAAACATCGTCTACTGTAATTTTTACTTTGATATGCGCATAGGGGTTGTCAAACGCATCCATATGGTTTCTCACGGAGAGTATGGCCGCTGCGTAGCGCACCCTCTCCTCTGGAAGTTTGTATCTATGTGTGTATTCATTACATTGAAATGAGAAAATCACAGGGGCTCCAGTGATGAATTTCCTTTGAAAGAAGGGCTCCGCTATCGTAGCCATCACGGCCTGCGGATCGTTCTCATACATCTTCTCGGCGCCCACAGCCAAGACAACATCGAAGAGACCTGACGCCACGTGGTAATAGGCCGAGTGAGCAATCGACATTCCTGTTGTCCCACATGTGGCAATCCTCATCAAGGGCTTTGAGCGAGCCCCGAGGGCGTCAGCCCACCAAAGATGAGGGGCGTTCGTCCCCTCCATGGGCGAAGGCATGGAACCAGAAACCACAGCATCTATTTCTTCCACAGTTAACTCAGCGTCCTCAAGAGCTTTCTCCGCAGCTTCATGTATTAAATCTGGGAAACTGACATCCTTTCTCCTTCCATGAACCGTTTGACCCGTCCCTACGACCGCAACTTTCCTCATACACATCACCTCAATTAACTGCCCAAAATTATCACCGAGTGCAGTTGCCCAGCCAGTCCATGCACGCTGTGGGCGAGGGCTGTTTTAACATCTGACACCTGATGCTCACCCGCCCTGCCCGTTACTTGTAGAGCGGCTTCAGCGATGCGAATAAGCCCCCTGGCTGTGTAGGGATTGGTGGAGAGCACCCCGCCGGAGGGGTTAGCAGGTAATGCACCACCCATCTCAGTCACCCCCTCATCCATAAGTTTTCCGCCTCCACCAACCCCGCATATCCCGAGGTGCTCATACCAAAGAAGCTCCTGGAAGGAGTAGGGTGCACATATTTCGGCAACATCGATTTGCTTGCGTGGGTCTTCAATCCCAGCCATGTTGTAGGCCTTCCCCGCTGCCACCTTCAGAGCCTCCGCATTCAGTAAATCCCTGTCTCCCAAGTGGTATGATTCTACGCTCCAGCCAACCCCCTCTACCCAGGCTGGGTCGTCGGTTATCCTCTTGACTTCATCCTCTGAGGCGAGCATCACGGCACAAGCACCATCTGAGGCTGGGCAACAGTCCAGCTCCTTTAGGGGATCCGCCACAACCCGTGATTCGAGCACATCGTCAACCGTTATCCTTGCCCTTTTATGCGCATGGGGGTTGCGGAAGGCATTTCTGAGACTTTTTACTGAAACTTTAGCGGCCTGCTCCTCCGTTACCCCTTGTCTGTGCATATACAGTCTGGCTTGCACTGCCGCGGATGAAATATCGTCTAGTCCGATGGGGCGTTGATAAAACGGGTCACAGTAAAGATTAGTTAACGTGGATATGGAAGATATTTCTGAGGATTTTGTGGCGCTGACGACCAAGGCAGTATCGAAGTGTCCTGATAAAACCCGCATGTATGCATACATGAAACCCAAAGCCCCGTCTTCCTCTGCCTTGGTCGAGTCCTTTAGGTATCCAGCGGCTGCATCATAGTGAAATACATTGGAACAGCCCATTCCCTGCCAGTAGTCCGAAGTCGACGCCACCACGGTGTCTATGTCGTCTTTAGTCAAGTTCGTTTTCGCCAGTATCTCCACGGTCACGTCATAAATTAGGTCACGCACGGTTTGCTGTAAATTCTCTCCATGCTTTGTCTGGGCCACGCCAACTATGGCTACTTTCCTCATATGCCCACCTTCAATTTTTAAGCGCTTAGTCTTTGAACCTGAGCATTTAACTCTTTTGCATACACGCTTCTCATCAACTCAGCTGCAAGCGTGAAGGTTGCCAATAATTTTATTTTAATATGACATTCTAAGGTAAGAGCTGCTCACATCAGGGCTATAAACCCAGTTGAACTTCACCATTTTAATAGGTGAATAAGTTCTCATGAAAGCCATATAGATTGCTCTTTGATGCCTTTCGTGTTGGATACGAAGGTAGCGTCAGAACCCTAAAGGCTAGCATGATTATCAGAGTCCCCAATCAGGAAAGCAATCCATAGGGTAAGCGTAATACCAACATTCAATCATCATGTGCTATCTTCGTCTGTTCCCTTTACCATGGGCGGGATGACGCTAGCGCGCTGAACCAAGCCCGCCCTCACCTAGTTTCATTCTCTTAGAATTTATAATTCTCCGTACATTTGTGCTGGTGCTAAGTATTTTGGAAACATTCTTCTTAAAGCTAATCGAGCACTGTAGCAAAGGTGACATTCATCGACATAACTGTCCTCGTGTGGCGCATCATATTTCTTGACTAAGGCGGTGGGTCCTCCATCTATAAGCGGCCCGCATATTGGATGAGAAGCTGGATCATATGACTGTATCAGCTTTGAAAGAGGCTCCTCCTTGTGGTTTCCCAAAGTGAGACCTTGACATAAGTGGATGAATCCGAAGGGGTCTGTGTGTACGCGACTCGGATTTTTGAGGTCTTCGTGACGGCACTCTCGAAATTCTGTCCAAGGCTTTCTAGGGAGACCCTTCACAAGTTTTTCAACAGCACGACCCCTAAACATAACCTCTCCTCCTGTCACTGTTTCTCCTTTTAAACCAGCTCGTTCACTAACGCCGGGAGTCGGTTCTTCGATGGTGATGGTGCCTACAGGAAGACCGAGTCTCCTCGCCGCCTCAACGGCGTTCTTAGGCTTGTCCCTCTCGTCTTCCTCTTGGTGGAAGGTGTCTTCGCTGATGCTGAGATCCGAAAGTCCCAGCTTTGAAATGGGAACAAGCCACTCTATAGCATCCTCTATTGAGGTGGCCCAGTAAGGGTCGGTAACTATTCCTGTCTTGAATCCCTTATCGTTTGCTTCTTTTATTCCCCTTAACATTATGGGATAGTAGAGAAACGGCTCACCGCCTTCAAAGTAGATCCACTTTATGGTTCCCAATTTTTCCGCTTCACTCAGTATTCCTCTGACATCTGCAATCGTCATGACCCCCTTTGCATACGGGCTTCCAAATACAAAGCAGTGATCACACTCACGGGTGCATTGATAGGTAAGAAGAAGGTGAAGCTCCGAAATTGTCATGCTTCATCCCCATTAATTTAGCAGCTTGCTATTAAATTTGTATTAGGGTGAGGTCGAAATCAATTTCTCTAAGCAAGAAGAGAAATAACAGTAATGTTTAAGCGTAATAGAGATGAAGAGATAAAGTCGAGTCTTGGCTGTATGCTTTTAAATAGCGCGCGGCTATTGCGGATTAGATTAGTGTGATCCTTGATCCATCGATTGATAAGTTTCGTGTAGCTTAAAAAAAATGGAATAACACCTCTTTCGTATTACTCCTATTTCCACGAAGTTTCATAAATGTTATATTTAACTGAAGTTTTGCGTTGGTGTTTTAAGTTTTTTGGCGGCTTACGCTATATCGCAAACTGAAATTTGAGAAGCGCAAAATTTCGGTTAGTTCATTTCAGGAAAGGAGCTTCCCTCAATTTCTACATTGAATTCTGTTGATGTTACACATTTTATTATCTTACATTCGGCTACTTTCCTTAGGAATTCATGGTTCTCCGACACCAAGTAGTAGGCTCCCCCAGCCACCGCCACTGCGAAGTGGGTTAGGTCCTCGTCCGGTATCCGACCGGCATACTTCTCCTCAATTTTGCTATAAACAGATTCGTGAATAATGGAGGGTTTAATTTCGGCGAGGATTAGATATCTGACCCAACCAGCGAAGTCCCCTCCCAGAACCCTTTTTGAGGCCAGCGTGATCTCCTCTAGTTGCTTAAGTGAAGTTACCAGCTTAATCCTTCCTTCTAAAAGCCCCCGGAGGACTTTCGTTTCAGCCGTCTCTTCCTCGAGAACTAAATTCACCGCGCCGATCAGCAGGACATTAGTGTCGATGAAGGCCCTTATCTCTTTGTCTCCACTCCTCATGGACCTTCTTCCTTACTTCCTCGCTAAATTTCAGAATATCCTCCTTTTCTCGGTAACCTGCGGCGGCTAATCCCCTTCCGAGGAGTTTAAGCGCCAACTCAAGATTGCCCCTCTTCTCCAACTTAGTTATTACAATGGTTCCGTCCATGTA